>JAKQSH010000115.1 GCA_029570245.1 Deltaproteobacteria bacterium
CTACTACCGCATCAATGTTTTTCCGCTGCGTCTGCCGCCTCTGCGTGAACGCCTCGACGATCTTTCCGTACTTGTTCCGCATTTTGTAACCCGGCATTCGGGCGGCCTGGCCAAAGAGGTCAGCCGTGAAGCCTGGGACAAAATGCGAGGATACTACTGGCCCGGAAACATCCGCGAACTCGAAAACGTCATTGCCCGCGCCGCCCTTATTTCGCACGACAGTCAGCGCATAGAAGCCGAACATCTGGTTTTTGACGGCGTCGAGAACGTGGGCGGCCAGAACGACGAAGTCATTCCGGCGGGCATCACCCTGCGCGAGATGGAAAAGCGTCTCATAATAAAGACGCTGAAATCCTGCAACGGCAACCGCACCCACGCTGCAAAAGCTCTGGACATTTCGGTGCGCACTTTAAGAAACAAGCTCAACGAGTACAGACACAACAACGAGTTGAGCGAAGACCTTAAAATGGAGGCATGACACATGAGCGCAATGAACACTCACGCCATGGACGGGGCATTCTGCATCAGACCACAGGAAGCTGTCGAAAGAAATGATGCCGATTTTGCAACCGGGCTGCGCGAACTGGTGGACGCCACCGCCGCCTGTCGCAGAACTGCGGCTCAGGCCAGAAAAACGCTGTCGGGCATGGAGCCCGAAATGCGCGGACTGCGCCTCATCGCCATCAACGGCGCGCTCTGATTTCATAAGGAGGATGCAGGCATGAAGATATTCAACGACAGAATCATGCTGGGTTTGCAGAAAGACATGGATTACCGCCAGTTGCGTCAGGACCTGCTGACTTCCAACCTGGCCAACGTTGACACGCCGGGATACCGTCCGGTCGATCTGGATTTCTCCGAACAGCTCAAGGCCATACTGCAGAGCGATGACGAGAAAATGACCGTAACCGCCGCCGGGCACGCCGTGGGCGGAGACAACGCCGAATTCGGCGATCCGGTCATTGTGGCGCAGAAAACAGAAGACGGCCTCGACGCCAACGGCGTTGATCTCGACCAGCAGATGATGGAACTGACCGACAATTCCTTGCGTTACCGCTCGTCGGTGAAGATCATCAGCAAAAAAATGGCGCTGATGCGTTACGTCATCAGCGGTTCTAACACATAGGAGAGACAAACATGGACCTGAAGACAGCAGCACAGATTGCAGCCAGCGCCATGTCGGCGCAGAGACTGCGCCTTAACCTGATTTCGTCCAATCTGGCCAACGCACACACCACCCGCACATCAGAGGGCGGCCCCTACAAGCGCAAGGACGCCATATTCATCCCGCAGAGCATCGAAGACGACGGCCAGAGCAACGCTTTCATGGATTATTTCAAGAATGAAGTCGCCAAAGGCGTTAAGGTGGCCCGCATTCAGGAAACGCCCGACTACAAGATGGTTTACGATCCATATCACCCCGACGCCAACCCCGAAGGTTATGTGGTAATGCCCAACATCAACGTGGTTGAGGAAATGGTTGACCTTCTTTCTACTTCGCGCAGCTACGAAGCCAACGTGCAGGCCGTGCGGACGCTGAAGGCCATGGCCGAAGAAGCCCTGAAAATAGGCTGATGGAGAATAAGCGATGAAAATAAATCCGGCGGTATCAAACAATTACGGGCCCAACGCCATCAGGGAGAAGTTCTACAACGAAACGCAGAAAATGCAGGGCGAAAACTCCGCCACGCTTTCGTTCTCGGACTTCCTCAAAGAATCGGTGGCGGATGTCAATAAAACGCAGGTGCAGGCCGACGAATCCATAGCAAAGCTGCTCAACGGCGAGCAGGGTGCAGGCATACACGAAACCATGCTGGCAGTCGAGCAGGCCGACCTCAAAATGAGGCTCATGGTACAGGTGCGCAACAAGGCCGTCGAAGCCTACAGAGAAATAATGAGAATTTCCACCTGATTTATGAAAGGGCGATAAACCATGCGGGAACGCCTTGCAAAACTGTTAAGTGTATTCACGGAAATCTACGGCAAGCTGGATACGGTGAAGCGCGTCAGCATTCTGTCTATTGTGGTGCTGTGCATCGTTGCCATGTCGTATATGGTGTTTTTTACAGACGAGACGCACTACGGCTATCTCTTCACCCAGCTTTCGTCCAACGACGCCGGCGAAATCGTGAAGGCTCTTAAGGAAAAGAAGATCGCCTACCAGATCGAAGATGGCGCGATAAAGGTTCCCAATTCCAAGGTGCATGAACTGCGTCTCGAAATGGCCGCTGCCGGATTGCCCAAGGGCGAAGGTGTGGGATTCGAAATCTTCAACGAACAGAAACTTGGCACCAGCGATTTTGTGCAGCAGATGAATCTCAAACGCGCCCTGCAGGGCGAACTGTCCCGCACCATTTCGCAGATCGACCAGGTGGAAAACGCGCGCGTACACCTGGTAATGCCCAAAAAGGCGCTCTTCAAAGAAGACGAAGAGCAGGCCAGCGCCAGCGTCGTCGTTAAATTGAAGCCCGGAGACAAACTTACCGCCGGTCAGATAAAATCCGTCGTTCATCTGGTGGCTTCCGCCGTCGAAGGACTCAACCCCAACCGCGTTACAGTCATCGACACCACCGGCAATCTGTTGTCGCGCTCAATCAACGAGGCCGAGGCCATTTTCGGTGAAACCCCGCTGGAATTCAAAGCCCGCCTGGAAAGCGATATGTCGCGCCGTGTGGAAGACATCGTTTCGCGTGTGGTGGGCATCGGAAAAGTTGCTGCACAGGTTACTGTCGATATCGACCTTGAACGTCAGGAACAGACCGAAGAACTCTTCGATCCAGATCAAACCGTCGTCAGGTCCGAACGCCGACTGGCCGAAAGCCGTCAGAGTACCGAAGGACAGGAAGGCGGAGCTCCGGGCGTGCAGTCCAATCTGCCGGAAACAGTCGGTCAGGAAGCCGGAAGCAAGCAGAGTGCTGAAACCGAGCGCAACCGCGACATGATAAATTACGAAATCAACAAGGTCGTGCGCCATTCCGTCAAGTCGGCGGGAGAACTGCGCAAACTGTCGGTGGCGGTTCTGGTTGACGGAAGCTACGAGAAGCCCGAAGGTTCCGACGAAAAAGCTCCGGCCAAATATATTCCGCGCACGGCGGAAGAACTGGATAAAATACGCGAGCTTGTCAAGCATACCGTTGGTTTTATGGCGGATCGCGGCGACACCATCGAAGTCACCAACATTTCCTTCAACGCCGAACTCGAAGAAGAAGAAGCACCTCTGATCGGCATCACTCAGCGCTACGATTTCATCCCCGATCTGTTGCGTTACGGTGCAATAACCCTTATCGGCTTCCTGGTGGTCTTTTTCCTGCTCAAGCCGATGTTCAACTGGCTTATGAACATGCATGAAACCGAGCGCATAACTTCGCTTGAACGCGAGCAGCTCGAAGTAGTAGAATCAATGGATAAGCAGCTGGCGGAGGTGAAGAAGAAAATCGAAGCTTCCACCAGCGAATATCGCAAGAAGGTTATGGATATGACCAAAGAGGATATTGATCGCACTCTCATGGTCATGCGTATATGGTTCGAAGACGAAACGGTATAAGCCATGCCAGGATTGCAGGGTGTTCACAAAGCGTTGTTCGTGTTGCTCTCGGTAGGAGAAGAGCTGGCCGCAGAGCTGGTCAAAAAGATGAATGCGCGTGAAATCAGACGCATTTCCGCCGCCATCGGCCAGATGCCCAAGGTCGAGCCGGAGGAAGTCGTAGGCGTGCTTGAAGAGTTCCTGGAACTCTCCGGTCAGACGACTTCGGCTGTCGGCAACTCGCGTATCTGGATGAAAAACGTCGTCGAAAAGGCTCTGGGTTCGGTCAAGGCCCAACAGCTTCTGCAGGGTCTGAAAATGGAGCAGAAAACACTGGAACTGCTCTGGGAAATAGACCCCAACTCACTGGCCAACCTTATCCGCAAAGAGCATCCGCAGACACAGGCGCTGATTCTGGCCTACCTCGATCCGAACAAGGCCGCCCAGGTTCTGCCGCTTCTGCCGTTAGCCGAACAGACGGACATCATGCTGCGCATAGCGCGCCTGGAATCCATCCATCCCGACATCCTGCAGGAAGTGGAAGACGGCCTGATGGAAGAAGTTCAGATGATGGGTACTCTGACCGCCTCGGAAGCCGGCGGCGTGGACATGGTCGTCGAAATGTTGAACGTCATGGAAAAGAAGACCGAAAAGACCATTCTGGGCGAAATGGAGGACGAAGCTCCGGACCTGGCCGAAGAAATCAAGTCGAAGATGTTCGTATTCGAAGACCTAAACAAGCTCAACGACCGCACCCTGCAGCTCATCATGCGCGAAGTGGATACCGCTACCCTTACCATGTCCTTGAAGACCGCTCCTGCAGAACTGAGAGAAAAGATTCTTTCCAACGTCTCCTCGCGCGCCGCCCAGATGATTCTGGAAGACCTGGAAGCCATGGGTCCGCAGCGTGTGGCCGATGTCGAGAAAGCTCAGATGGAAATGGTGCAGATCGCGCTGCGGCTTGAGGAAGAGGGCCGCATAAGCATCTCGCGCGGCGGTGAGGAAGAGTATGTCTAAGATCGTCAAAGAAAACGACACCTCAGCGGGGATGGTCAAAAGCGCCGTGTTCGAGGTTGTAAAAGGCGACGCAAACGTCTTTGAAGTTCCCAAAGACGACAAGACGCCCGAAGAACACAAGCTCAAAGACCTGTCCACGCTCGCCAGAATGAACCGTCTTCAGAAGAAGAGCTTTCTGTACGAAACGGAAAATCAAAGCGCAGATATCGAAGCCGAAAGCGTTTCATATTCCAGCGCCGCAGACAAGGCGCGCATAGCCGAATGCGAAGCGCGTATAGTCGAACTCGAAACACAAAACGCCGAGCTGAACAGAATTCTGGAAACCGAGCGCGTTCAGGCCGAGCGAGACATTCATCAGGCCCGCGAACAGGGACTGAAGGAAGGTTTGCAGAAACGCGAATCCTTCGAGCGCATGCTTCAGGATCGCTACGTATCAGCCATTCAGACCTTCGAGCTTATGAACGCCACCCTGCGCGACATGGCCCGCCATGAAGCCCTCGAACTCGGAATCGTGCTGGCGCGCCGCATCATTCAGAACGAAGTGCAGACAAACCCGCAGCTGCTTATCGACATGGTGAAACGCGCCATGAACAGCGCCGTGGGCAAAAAGGAATTGAGCATCCGGCTTAACCCCGAAGATCATCAGCGCGTGGCGCAGGCTTTCGGCGACGTGACGCCGCAGTTTTCAGGGATCGCCTCAGTTTATCTGGTGCCGGACGCGACCATCGAACAGGGCGGCTGCATGGTGGAAACCGACATGGAGAAAATAGACCTGTCGCTTGGCCGCCAGCTCAGTCAGATGAAAAAAGCCATCGAAGAGGAGGAAGTTTAGTCATGCGGCTTTTCTCCCTCGACAACGTTGTCAGCAGAGTGAACATGACCGACACTTCCGCCGTATACGGCAAAGTCGCGAAGGTCGTCGGCATGGTCATTGAAGGCTTCGCGCCGGGTGCGAAAGTCGGTTCGCTCTGCCGCATCGTCACCGGAGAAAACACCGCCCTGCAGGCCGAAGTTGTGGGATTCCGTGGACATACGGCGCTTCTGATGCCGCTTGGAGACATTCGCGGCGTTGACATGAATTCCATCATCGAAGTTCAGCATACCGAAACTTCGCAGCCTGTCGGCGACGGCCTTCTGGGGCGAGTCATCGACGGCATGGGGCGTCCCATCGACGGACTGGGTGATTTGAACGCCCACGAATCTGTTCCTATATATGTCAATCCTCAGAATCCGCTGGAACGCAACCCCATCAGCGAACCGCTTTCGCTGGGCATCCGCGTCATAGACGGCCTCATCACCATCTGCAAAGGACAGCGCATGGGCATCATGTCCGGCTCAGGCGTGGGAAAATCGGTGCTTTTAGGCATGATGGCGCGCAACTGTGAAGCGGATGTGAAAGTAATCGCCCTCATCGGCGAGCGCGGACGTGAAGTCAACAACTTCATCCGCAGCAATTTGAGCGAAGAAGGTCTGGCTTCGTCGGTGGTTATCGCCGCCGCATCCGATCAGCCGCCGCTGGTGCGCATGCGCGGTGCATATGTGGCGACGGCAATCGCCGAGTATTTCCGCAGTCGCGGAAAAAGCGTGCTGCTTATGATGGATTCCATCACGCGTTTCGCCATGGCCCAACGCGAAGTCGGCCTGGCCGTGGGCGAACCGCCCACCACCAAGGGTTACACTCCCAGCGTTTTCGCACAGCTTTTCAAACTGCTGGAACGCGCCGGAACTGATTCCGGTTCGGGTTCGATAACCGGACTTTACACTGTACTGGTTGAAGGCGACGATCTGAGCGACCCCATCGCCGACTCCGCCCGCTCCATTCTTGACGGTCATGTGGTGCTCTCGCGCGAGCTGGCGCAGCGCAACATTTACCCGGCGGTGGATGTTCCGTCATCAATCAGCCGCGTTATGGGCGACATCATGGGTGAGCGCCAGATTCGTCTGGCAAACCGTTTCAGAGAAATTCTGGCCAACTACCGCAAGGCCGAAGACCTCATCAACATCGGCGCATACGTAAAAGGCAACAATCCGCGCATCGACGAGGCGCTGGAAAAGATAGACGCCATCAACTCTTACATAACTCAGGGCGTTTACGAAAAAGTCGCTTTTGACGACTCGCTGGCACAGCTTGAAGCGATTTTCCCCGGCGAATTCGAAGGGGGGGAGGAAAAACGGAAATGAAGAAGACCTATTTCGTTGAGAAAAAACGACACAGCCGCCTCTGGCTGATTGCAGGAATTTCAACTCTTCTGCTGCTGGCCGCCGGATATGGAGCATATCGCATCCACAGCGGCGGTTCCGCCGGAGAATTGCTTTCCATCGCTTCCAACGTCGCCAACGCCCAGGTGCAGCAGCCCGACGCCGCCCCGGCGCAAGCCGAAGCACCCGCCGCCGCTCCGGCTGCGACACCTGCAGCAGCGCCGACCGCTACGCCCGGCGTAGGTCCAACAGCGGCTTCATTGCCTTCTGCTCCGGCAACCCCCACCGCCACAGAGGCGGACGATCTGCAGAAAATAAAAAATCAGAAAGCCCTGCAGATGGACGAAAGCCGCATAAAAGCCATGCAGGAAGAAATTAACTTCAAAGAGATAAAACTTGGGGAAATCCGCACATCTATAGCCGGTGACCTGGAGGAGCTGAAAAAACTTCAGGTGTTAATTGACGAAAAAATTAAAGAAGAGCGAAAACTTGCCGAACAGAAGAGTGACGTGCAGATGGCCCGGCTCATCAAGATCGTAGGATCAATGCGACCGGAAAATGCTGCAGCACTGCTCTCTGAAAGTGATATTGATATTGCTGTAACGGTATTATCATCGCTAACTGGCGCGAAATCGAGTAAGATACTCGGTGGAATGGCGCCGGATAAAGCCGCGAAAATCTCCAAACGAATGGTAACTGAGCGGCTGACTCCCCGTATGAAGGAACTGACGGAAGGTTGGCAGGGATTGCTTGGTGAAAGCAATAAAAATGGCGCAAAACCTTCTGGCGCCGGCGGCACTCCTTAGGACGGGAGAAGCACATGACCGGCACTTCGGCCACCAGAAAACGAAACTCGGAAAGGATTCCATCAATTTCCTGAATATTTTAGGCGGGGCGCTTGTCTCAGGCGACAGGCAGTCAGCGAACCGCTCCGCCTCAAAGTCAAACGATGGCAGCGCCGAAAGCCTCATTCCCGATCTCCTCGGAATCATTCTTAAAAAAAGCACACCCGACAACGCCGCAGTTCTGGCGACGGCTCAGGCCACCGGCAATCCGACGCTGGTTCTGCCGACGGCGCTTGAACTGGGTGGAGAACTCAGCGGAAGGCTGATCGAAGCCAGCGCCGATCTGACCGGGCGCCTGGCAGTGAGCAAAGCTCTGCAGGCCGTAAAAGACGGCAACCGGGAATCACTGCTTACGGCGAAAAATATCGGACAGGAAGCTGGAACAGGCAGAATAAAGCTGAGCGGGCTTTACAGCGAAGAAAATCTTCAGTCGGCGCGCGAACTTGTAAGCCGTCTGCAGAAATTGCCTGAAGCCGCAAAGGCCATCCGCAAAGAAGGCGCACAGGCCGACGGCGACCCATCCGCCCGCCTGACGCTGGACCCGTCGAAGATCAGAACAGGCTCCGCCGACGCATCGGCAAAAGGCAGCGAATTCAGATCGTTCATTTTTGATACGGCTTCCAGTATGGAGCTCAAGGCTTTTGAACGCCTCAACGCTGTCAGAAACCAGAATACAGTTTCGGCTGCGGCACACATCGAATCCGGCAGACTGGCACAGGCGGCAGCGCTGCTGCACAGCGAAGGCTTCAGTCTGTTGCGCGGAAAATCATTCAACCTGAACAGCTCCGAAAACACAATCGTTTCTGAGAATTCCTCTCAGCCGCACAAAGCGGAAAGCCACGAAAACACCGCTCAGGTTCACAAGAGCGAGAAATATTCTCAATCCGGCGACACTCTCCGCCATGGAGTTTCGGAGCAGAACATGCGCTCGGTGGAAGGCGACACGAAAGCTCACCCGCAACTGGAAGAAGCGGCCCTCAAAGGCGAATTCACCCGCATGGCGAAGTCCGCAGAAGCGCTCGGCCTTAAAGACATGGCCGGAGTTCTGCGCAATGAAGCCCGCAGCATGAGCGGCACAGGAAGCGGCATGACTGACGGCATGCCGACGCTGAATGTAAAACTGGACAGCGTGCAGAACAATATCGGTCTGGGTGAAAGGCTTTCGGACAGCCGCGTTTCGGCGGCCCTTATGGAGCGCATGGTCGAAAGCGCCGAGTGGATCAGACAGAACGCGAAGCCCACCGTCCGTCTGCAACTGGCCCCGCAGTTTTTGGGCGGCATGGAAATCAGCCTTGAAGCCGGCGAAGATTCGGCGCACCTGCACATCGTGGCCGAACGCGGTCAGGTGGCGCGCGCCCTGGAAAGCAGCGCGGGTCAACTGGCGCTCAAGCTGTCTGAAGCCGGACTGCCGGTGAAGGAAATAGTGGTCGAGCACGAAAGTTTCAATTTCGCCGGACAGAACCCGGATCACAACTCCAACAGCCACAGACATTTCAACGAGACGGAAGAAGGTGGACGCACGGTTTTCAAAGCCGACAGACGCGTTGCGCAAGGCATTGAACTAACTGGTTTAAAAAGCGGGAAGGTGTCATACCACGACGGCGACATCGACCTGATGGCGTGAACATAAGAAAGGGAAAGGAGGAAAAAAAAGAATGTCTGTTGACAGTATCAATAGCAGTTCATCCTCCACAGGGTATTCAAGCGGTGAGGCCACAGCTTCGCAGGAACTGGGCAAGGAAGACTTCCTCAAGCTGCTGGTCACTCAGCTCAATTACCAGGACCCTCTGAACCCGATGGATAATGAGGCTTTCATTGCACAGCTGGCGCAGTTCTCCAGCCTGGAGCAGCTGATGAGTCTCAACAGCGGCATGAATTCGCTGGCAATGGCGCAGGTGTCCATGGCCGGGACCGAAGCCGTCAGTTTCATCGGCAAGGAAGTAAAGGTGCTCGGCAATGAGATTGAGTACGACGGAACGAATCCAGTGGAACTGAACTACGAACTGGGCGGCGACGCAGAAGAAGTGACCATCCGCATTTACGACGAAAACGACAATTTCGTAAAGGAAGTAACCCTGGGAGCACAGGACGAAGGAATGCAGTCCTACACCTGGGACGGTCTTAAGGACGACCTCGGCACGGCTGAGGCGGGCAAATATCATTATGAAGTTACCGCCAAAGACGCCGAAGGCGCCAATGTGGAAACCTTTACCTATCTGGTGGGGATCGTCGATTCAATCAGCTACGAGAACGGATATCCCGAACTGGTCATCGGCGATAAACACGTAACACTGGCGGATGTGGTTGAAGTTCTGGGAGGAGGAAACGCGTAATGAGCAACATGATCGTCAATAATGCGCTTAACCGCGTGACGACCGTGCAGGATGCTCAGAACGGACAGGGGACTCGTTCGGAGAAGGCCGACGCGTCACTGTTCAGGGAAATGCTTGAGCAGGCCGAAAAAGCCGACCTGCATTTTTCGACACACGCCGTTGAGCGCATGGAGCGCCGCAACATCGCCCTTACAAACGAGGAGCTCGATCTGCTGGCGGGCGGCG
>JAKQSH010000124.1 GCA_029570245.1 Deltaproteobacteria bacterium
GCAATATTCTGATTGCCGCCGGCTGCGAAAACCAGCCTTCCGTCCGGTGTAATTTCAATTTCATCCGCAATAGTCGCCGATTGCAGGCCGCTGCTGAAAGTGCATCCGTTGATGTCAAGCGCTCTGTCTCCGATATTCAGAATTTCTACCCACTGCTCATCGGCGGATGTGTTGTACATTATTTCGGTGAATATTATTTCTCCGCTGATCGGAATATTGTTCGTCTCTTCCTGTTCTTTTTCGCTGCCGTCGTTTTCGTCGTCGGTGTCTTCCGTCTGCTCCTCGTCCGCATCCGGTGTTTCGATATCGGATTCATCTTCAATGTCGGCTTCCTGCGAATATTCATCATCACCGTCGGAAATCAACTCAGCGTCGTTATCCGCTTCCGAAGCGGAATCGTTATCGTGTTCGATATCGCCGTCGTTCTCAAATGTATCGGAACCGGAGTTGCAGGCAATGAGGAAGGCAGAAAAAGCCATAAGCAGAAATAACTTTAATGAATGATTGTTTATCCGGGCAAACATAAACTTCATCTTTGACCCTTGCATCTTTCCGGTAGATTTCAAATAAAGAGCCGAGATTTTCTTATGGAATGACTTCAACCGAATAACTGGAAATTTCACCGTATTCCGCGACCTCCAGGCTTTCGTCCAGTTCAATCACTCTCACCTGCCCGGACTCGCCGGCATACGGTTCTTCAAAAATATACCCGCCGATTCCCGATATGGGATGATCGAAAACGAACATGAGCTTCTCTCGCAGGTTGTGGTGCTCGGCAGCATAAACCAGTCTGAAATAGTCGTTGTCGGCGTATATGAATTCACCGTCTTCGTATGTTACCGAAACCAGTGCAGCATTGTATGAGCCGATTATGGAAGGATATGCCTTCACATCCATTGTTATCTTTTCACCACCGGCAAGAACTGCAGTTCGGCGGTAGCTTGTGAATTTATCGTAGCTGCAGGATGACAGCCTTATGTCGTTATCTTTTCCGGCTTCAGAAACCGTCATGCTCCAGTTGTTGCGCAGGTTGCTTATCTGGTCTTCGTTGATTACTATTTTCGCCGGTGTGTATGACCCTGCCAGTTCGTAACCGCTGGTCTGCCAGCATATTTCGGCCTGAATACCCGATCCGGCGAAGGAGTTGCAATAGTAGAATTTGTATGTGGTTTTTCCGTTCTGCTCGGCGCTCTGACGCTGCCACTGCGGAGCCGATTCCGCGTACAGCTGAATCTGCTGCGGACCGAAACTGATTGAATCTATCAGCTCAATGTTTATTTCTCCCTCCACCGGCAGAACAAGCTGTTGTGGTTTGAGATGAACAGCGGCTTTCAGCGAGTATTCTTCCGCCGGTTCGCGGAAATCCATGAACTGACCGCAGAGCACCGAGTCCTGCTCGACTTCGAATCTGAACCCGTTGTTCGACTCGCCGCTCTCTTCGGTTTTTATCAGGAAAGCTCTTGACTGTTTGAAAAGCAGCTTGCGTTCCGGGGTATATTTGAATTCCAGGTCCAGAATAATTGAGTTCTCCGCATAACCTTCAGCGTCAATCGGATATCTGCTGCGGACATCGTCCAGTATGGCGCCCATCTGCAGGTATTCGGCATCGCTGAGCACTGTTGCCGGGAATGTCACCAACGAAGAGTCCTGAATTCGTACAACGGATGCCGTATCCCTGTCTGTATCTATTATTGCTGTCTCCGGGAGCACACCCTGTGGCGGGCTTACCACGCTTACTTCTCCGATCTGGGCGTTTACCAGCATTCGCTTGTCGCCAGGCGAATTCGGCAGGCCGGTGAACACCACACCGTTGACCGATTCGTCATTGAAAGCCGGAGTGACGGCAATCGCCATCGCTGTATCTTCAGGGCTGTAATACTGAAAATAAAAGCGCTCTTCAAACGCCTGTGGTTTCCAGAAACTGGCCCAGACTTTGCGCAGAGCGCTCTGAATCGTCATCTGTCTGTTCTTGTCGGCGTCGCATTTTGAAGCGTCTGGAATGCCGCCGAATGAATCTGCGGCGCAGGCCGAATAGCTTTCGTACAAACCGGCTCCGCTGAATTCGATGGAATCTTCCATGTTTGAAGAAGAACGCATGCGCACCATTACGTTTTCGGATCCGAAAACGGCTTTTATTCTTGCAGCGATATTTACGATGAGATCATTGTCGAGTCGGCTCGAATTGATAATATGGTCAACAAGGCGGTTTAGAACCTCACGCCGTTTTGCAGATGAAAGCAGGAATTCGTCGTTGTTGACCCAGAAATTCATATAGTCCGTATATGAAACATTTTCGCTGTTCTGCCCTCCGTACAAGGGCAGGCTGTTTGAATCCATGAATTTCTGGAAATGTCTGAATGGAACCAGGAAGCCGTCAACCATGTACTGATGGTCTATTATTGAAGAAAGAATAGCCAGATTCGCACCTTTGCCTCCGAAACGGCTGAAGGCGGTTTTTCGTTGTGTCGCGTCGGCTACCGCCACTTCATCTAGTTCCGGCATCGCAGTAAAGGAGTAATCAGGCTCGACAACATTTTCAAGCTGCGGTCGGTGTTCTTCCCACCATTCCTGCGCTTCTTCGGCTGTAATTTCAGTGTTGATTTTGTATCCGCCCGTGTCGGCATCAATGCGCACCAGCTGCCCTTCATGTATGGCAAAAGCCTCGAAAGGATCGCGCACGTAAATGTTGGGTGTTCCGCGTACCGAAGCCTGAACATTGATATGACTGAGCACATTCTGGCGTTCGCCTGTGACTATTGCAGCCGCCGGAAATAAAATATTGAAAGGTGTTCCTTCCAGAACAATGATATCCTGCCAGCCCAGCAACCCTTCGGCTCCGGCCTCTTCAAACTCGGACAACGTAAGAATTCTTACATAGCCGTAAGCGGTTCCGGCGGTATAAACTTCATATTCAACAGGCGTTCCGCAGTTGTAAACGCTTATATCGTCACTGCTTTTCGCCCAGGAAGAGATTGCGTTTTCTTCAGCGGAAGACATCGGAAAATACAGAATTCTGTTTCCGTGCATCATCGCGGAAATTGATTTCTGTATATACGAAATTTCAAGTTTTCCTAGAAGTGACTGCGAAGTGTTCTGATACACGGTGAAGCCGTAGCTCGCACCATTGCATTCTTCTTTCAGCTTTATGAGGGCGCCGGCAAAATACTGACGGGTATCAGCGTTAAGCACAAGGTTTTCATATTGATCAATGCTCAGCGCGGCGTACAATTCAGGGAAAACCGTCTTCAGAAACTCATAATGCAGGTCGAATCTGTTCACGTTCTGAATCATTCCAGGCAGAGGCGCTTCCTGACCGGCAGGAATTATATATTTGGAAGCGCGCTCAATTTCCGCATCGACTCCATCGGCGAGAGAAAGCTGATAGTACTCGCCACCGTTTGAAATAGTCGTACGGCAAGCCAGATAGCCCAGTCTGTTTTCGGCCAGAATGCAGGGATCGTCATGGTTTTCATTAATGATATCGACGTTGCCACCTGCGGTCTCCGGCAGGTCGTCCGGCCCGTTCATAAATACGAAATCGCTGTTTTCCTGCAGGTTGTCAGTTTCAGAGTCAACATCTCCGTCATCAGTCGGAATGTTTTGTGTCACATCGCCGTCATATTCGTGTTCGCTGTCGTCATACTCATTATCGCCTGATGAATCGAATTGAGCATCTGCAGCGCAGGCATAAAACGCAAACAGCATCAGCGCAATCAGACAGACCGGTACGAACCTTCCATAAAAGCCCCCCCACAACAGGACTTTTTTATCGGCGGTCAATTTAATGCCTCAAATCAGGAAATTTACATATACTGCTTTTCAGAGCGCGTGTTCAATCGCTTTTCTGACGCAATTGAACAGAAAGAACTATTGAGCGAGCTTCGCTGTGATGTCTGCTGGTGAAAAAAATCCGGGACAAACTGATAAGCTTTGATATGTGCGCGATTTCATTCGTGGAAATGCATCCACTGATTCCCCCCGGAATTGCGAACTTTCCTTGCAGCATGGTCTGTGTCCTGAATATTTTCAGATGCAAAACAGGGACAATCAATGAACTGTCTTAAGACTACCTTAACATTCTTATTTTGTCAAATAATAATGGTCACTGAATTTGTTTAACAAGCTTAGTAAAATCGGTGAGTTATGCCGTAATTTACTACACGGTCAAATTTATTGCGTTTCTTCAAGCAGGATTGAATTTTCCTCCCACTGTTCGGTCAGTTTCTGGATTTCTTTTTCCAGCTGTTCTCTCTCTTTTACAAGCTTCTCCAAGCCGCTGAAATCACTGGCAAATTCCGGCTTGCACATTTCTTTTGTCAGTTCTGCCAATCGGTTTTCTTTTTGCGCCGTTTCTTCTTCAATCTGTGAGATAAGTTTCTGCAGGCGTTCCTTCTCGCGCTGACGCTTTTTATCTTCTTTATAACGTTCAACTCTTTCCTGTTTGCTGGCTGCTTTTTCTTCCTGTGCGATTTTCTGTACAACAGCTTCCGGGCTGGTTTTAGCCGCGTCGGCCTGACGGCGCTGCAAATGATATAGGAAATCAGGATACGTTCCCGGAAAGTCGAACATTTCGCCGTTGTCAAGAGCAAGTACGCGTGTCGCAAGCTGATCCAGGAAGTAGCGGTCGTGCGACACGAACATCACAGTGCCGTCGAATTTCTGGAGGGCTTCCAGCAGAACTTCTTTCGCGTCCAGGTCCAGGTGGTTGGTCGGCTCGTCC
>JAKQSH010000134.1 GCA_029570245.1 Deltaproteobacteria bacterium
TCCCGTCCTTTCTTTGGGGGACTTTCTTTGGACGCGCAAAGAAAGTCCCGCTGCGATAAACCGCGCCGAGGCTGACAAAGCGCTGAAAATCTGCAGCTTCCTGCAGCTTATGAATGCGCGCGCTTCGCGCGCGCATGTGCGATATGACGCAGCCTAAAAAAACCTTACATACCGGATTAAAAAATTCGAGCACCGGATTTCTTATTCGAAACCGGGAACAACTCAGCTCCTCAAACCCGACGTCTGACTTTTGCCAGTCTCCCCAGAAGCATTTCCTTCAGGCGCTCGTCGTTTTTAATCACCAGTGCAAAATAAGGCAGCGAAAGCAGCGCAGCCGCAGACAGAAGCAGCCAGGGATTGATGTGCCAGTACCACTTCAGAAGCGCAGTCAGCACAAGACAGGGCAAGGCATAAGCAAAGAAACGCAGCAGCACGCTAAGGCTGCTCAGCACCGGCAGACCGGCCAGACGGAAAATGAACATCAGCAGAAAAAGATAGGACATGTTGACCAGGCTGTAAAGCGCCACGGTCAGGCGCGCGTCGCCGAAATATTCGCCGCCTGCGGCCAGAGCGGCGATGCGCGCGACGAAAATAAGACCTACAATAAGCAGCGTGGCGCCCTGCCGTTCGAGTACGCTTAACAGGTAACTCAGCGGAGACGCAAGGAAATTCACGAAAAGCGCCGGAGCCAGAATGGCAGAATACACTCCGGCCTCACCCCAGCCCCGGCCCAGCATCAGCTCAAAGAGATCGGGACCCACTATGCCGATCATGGCCATGGGAAGAAGACCGATGGCGCAGAGGCGTTGATAAAGCCCGAAAACCAGCGGCCCCTGATCCGCGCCGGAGGCGCGCCGCTCGGAAGAACTCTGGAAGAACACCTGCGAAACGGCCTGACCTATGAAGATAAGCGGAATCTGCAGCAGCAGAACCGAATTCGAATAATAGCCTGTGATTTTTGCGCCGAAATAAGCCGAAAGCATGAAAACCGGAATCTGCTGCGAAAAGGAATTCAGCAGCACCAGCCAGGAAGAAAACAGCGGAAATTTTATATAGCGCCGCGCCGCTTCGTACATCTGCGCGGGGCTGAAGCTTTTAAGCAGCAGCGGCAGGTCGCTGCGCACCAGCCCCGCAGCCAGATAAAGCGGCGTTATAAGCCAGCCGACCATCTGGTACAGAATCATCTGACCGCCGCTGTTGAACCCGGCCCAGCCGAAACCGATTGTAAGCGCCCGCTGTGCAAGTGACTGGTGAATGCGCGAAAGCGCCAGTCGTCCGAACTTTCTGCGGCGCGTTTCCCACAGACGCAGCGGCGCCGCCGCCCCCATGGCGAACATACCAAGCGGAATCAGCCAGATGTAAGGCAGAAGCTCCAGCCCGTTGACCAGCCTCAGAATTTCCTCGCCCCAGAAAAGCGCCGCCAGCACCGTAACTCCGCACATGGCCGTCAGCACCGCCATGCAGAGCCAGAAAATGTTGGCGCTTTCTTCGTCGCGCCTGCCAAGCATTATGGCCTGTTCATACTGCCAGGTGCCGACGACCCCCAGAATTCCGATAAAGGACGAAAAAAGCGCAGCCGCCCCGAAGGCTTCTGGAGCGTAGAGCCGCGCAACAATGGGGGCGCTTATCACCGCCAGACCCTGCGCTATCACCGCCCCGCCGGCCAGCTGAAATACATTGCGCGCAAAAGAGCCGCCGCTGATGTCTGCTCCGGATTTATCTGTTTTCTCGCCGGATTGCGTCTCGGCCACTGCCTGATTCTCCTGTTTTCCGTCCCATTCCGTTTGTACCGCCGAGTATACGACAGGCTGCTGCGGAAGATTAACATATATGGAAAAAAAGTGAATGCGGCACCGCTTTTTTGTCGGCAGAGCGCCTTGACAAGGCTTCGGGCAAGTGTTAGTTTTAATACAAATGAATAGTCATTCATTTCCACTAACGGATATCAACCGATAAAGTCAGGAGGAAAGCATGCCCGAAGCCAAAGTTTACATCGACAAAATTCAGGCCAATCTCAATGCGGACCCGGATAAGTCCAAAAACATCAACGCCGTATTTCAGTTCACCATCGAAGGCGAGGGCGGCGGCACCTGGACACTGGACCTGACCAAATCGCCCGGCGTGGTCAGCACCGGAGCAGCAGCAAATCCGGCCTGCACCATCATTATGAACAACGCCGACTTCGAATCCATGATGAACAAAACCGCCAACCCCATGCAGCTCTACATGAGCCAGAAGCTCAAAGTGCAGGGCAATCTGCCGCTGTCGCTGAAACTGCAGGAAATAATCAAGTAATCGAAATCAGATTAATGTAAAAGGCGCGGCATCGACCGCGCTTTTTCATTGCCCGGAAACGGCACGGCAGTCAGCCGTGGAAGATTGAAATATCCGCAGCTTATGAATGCGCGCGCTTCGCGCGCGCATGTGCGGCAGAGCGCAGCGTTAAAACCCAGACGACCGCCACTCCGCAAAAAAAGCATCTCATTCTTCCGCCTTCCGCGCCCTTTCTTTGGGCGAATTTCTTTTGACGCGCAAAGAAAGTCCCGCTGCTACATAGCGTATCGAAGCAGGCAAAGCGCTGAAAATCCGATACAGTCCGATGGAAGAGGAAATTGTGTCGTGTCTATAAAACTTGACATTGCACCGATTAGAAAGTAGAAGATTGCAAACGCTGTCGATACGGCTGATTTTATAAAAAAGACAGAGCGTTAACAGAAACAATCATTCGGAGTATGCATGAGCCGGGAAGATCTGCTTCAGCTGGAGGGAAAAGTAAGTGAAGTCTTGGCCAACGGGAATTTCCGCGTTGAGCTGGACAACGGCCAGAACATACTGGCGCAACTGGCGGGCAAACTGCGCCGCTTCCACATTCGCGTCATTCTGGGCGACAGAGTGCTGGTGGGCGTTTCCCCCTACGATCTTACGCACGGACTCATAATGCACCGTTTCCGCGACGACGACGGCTTCAACCCCGGACCTCCGGGAGGAAACGGCGGCGGTAAAAAAGGCGGCGGCGGCAAGCGTCCGCAGAAAATCTGATTTCTGTTCTTCATCCGTTAAAAAACAAAACGCATTCCGAAAGTTCGGAATGCGTTTTTTGTTGTCTCAGTATTTTCCGCCTCAGCGCTTGTATACGATTTTTCCGTCGATAATGGTCATTTCGGCGCGGCCCGTAAAATGCCAGCCGACAAAAGGCGTGTTGCGGCTCTTCGACAGAATCTCCTCCGCCGTGAATTCCCACTCGATGTCCGGGTCGATGATGGTTATATCCGCCGGTTCGTCGATGGCCAGGCTGCCGCCGGGAATGCCCAGAATGCGCGCCGGGTTGACGGACATTTTCTCGATGAGCTGCGCAGGCTCCAGCACTCCTTCGCGCACCAGCGCCAGCGACAGCGGCAGGGCGGTCTGCAGACCGATTATTCCGAATGACGCCTGGTCGAATTCGACCAGCTTGTCGATTTCGGCATGCGGAGCGTGATCGGTGGCGATGCAGTCTATTGTGCCGTCTTTAAGGCCCTTCTTCAGCGCCCGGATGTGCTCGTCCGAAACCAGCGGCGGCTTCATTTTGTAGTTGGTGTCGTAGTCGGTCATGGCCGCGTCCGACAGCGTGAAGTGATGCGGAGTGACCTCCGCCGTCACGCGCACGCCGCGCCTGCGCGCCTGGCGTATGGCTTCAACCGATTCTTTTACCGATACATGCTGAGCGTGATAGCGCGAACCGGTGAATTCGCAGAGCTGAACGTCGCGCGCAACAATGCTTGATTCCGCCACCGCCGGAATTCCGGCCATGCCGTGCTTCGTGCTGTAAAGTCCTTCAAAAATCTGGCCGCCCGCCGAGAGATTCATGTCTTCGCCGTGCTGCATTACAAGCGCGTCGAAGTTGCGGGCGTATTCAAGTGCTCCGCGCAGAACGTTTGCGTTCATCAGACAGCGCCCGTCGTCGGTAAAGGCCACCGCCCCCGCCGCCAGCATGTCGCCCATTTCCGAAAGCTCTTCGCCGTTCATGCCCTTGGTTATGGCGCCGGTCGGATAAACGTGAACGCCGTTGGCCTCGGAGGCGCGACGCAGAATGTTTTCCACCACCGCGCGGCAATCGAC
>JAKQSH010000137.1 GCA_029570245.1 Deltaproteobacteria bacterium
TTACCGAACACAAGAATAATGCAAAGACGACCAATACTGCTGCTCTCTTCATCGAAATATTTCCTTTCCCGAAAATCCCCGTTTTTTTAAGGTGAAGCTTTCCTTCCTCACCGCCTGAAGTTAATCTCCAAACTTTATGCCCTGAGCCAGCGGCAGTTCTTTAGTTCCGTTGATGGTGCATGTTTGACGACGCATGTAGAACTTCCATGAATCCGAGCCGGATTCACGACCACCGCCAGTTTCTTTTTCCCCCCCGAATGCTCCGCCGATTTCAGCCCCGCTGGTTCCGATGTTCACGTTGGCAATACCGCAGTCGGAACCGTTGGCTGCAAGGAAGCGCTCGGCGGCAAGAAGGTTGGTGGCGAAGATAGCGGATGAAAGACCTTGAGGAACTTCGTTGTGCCACTCAATAGCTTCCTCAAGGTCATTATAATCCATTATATAGAGCAAAGGTGCAAATGTTTCTTCATGCACCAGTCTAAGGTCGTGTTTTGCCTTGACAATTGTGGGCATGACGAAACAGCCGGGCCTGTCGAGTTTTTTGCCGCCATAAAGAATTTCGGCGCCATCCTTCTTCAATTCTTCCACTGCGGCCATCATGGTTTCCACCGCACCGGAGTCGATCAGCGGGCCCATAAGCGTTTTTTCATCGAGCGGATCGCCGATGTTGACCTGCTCGTAAGCTTTTACAAGGCGGCGGCAGAGTTCGGCAGACTGATCTTTGTGGACAAAAATGCGGCGGGTCGAAGTGCAGCGCTGCCCTGCGGTGCCAACTGCTCCGAAAAGGATCGCGCGCACTGCCATATCCATATCGCAGCTTTTGTCGAGAATGATTGCGTTGTTGCCACCCAGTTCAAGCAAATGGCGTCCAAGACGCATGCCGACGACTTCGGCAACGCGCTTACCCATCGCCACGGAACCGGTAGCAGAGACGAGCTTGATGCGATTGTCCGCCAGCATCTTTTCACCGACATTGCGACGGTCGCCGACGATTGTTGCAAAAATTCCGGTAAGCCCGTTGTTTTTCATTACGCGGTTTGCGATATGCTGAACAGCAATGGCACAAAGCGGAGTTTTACTGGAGGGCTTCCAGATGCTGGTGTCGCCGCAAACTGCCGCCAGAGCGGAGTTCCAGGCCCACACGGCCACAGGAAAATTGAAGGCGGTGATAATGGCCACCGGGCCGAGCGGATGCCACTGCTCGAACATACGGTGACCCGGACGCTCGGAATGCATGGACAAACCGTAAAGCTGGCGAGAAAGACCGACTGCGAAATCGCAGATGTCGATCATTTCCTGAACTTCGCCTTTGCCTTCGGCATATATTTTGCCCATCTCCAGTGAAACCAGCGCGCCGAGATCGTCTTTGTATTTGCGGAGTTCTTCGCCAAGCTGACGAACCACTTCACCACGCTTGGGAGCCGGAACCATGCGCCATTCTTCGAAGGCTTTTACTTGAGACTGCATAACCTTCTCGTAATCTTCGGCATTGGCTTCTGTTACAGCGGCGATAGGTTCGCCGGTGGTCGGATTGTAGGATACAAGCTGCTTGCGCCCCTCAATTGGAAACCATTCCCCGTAGCCTGTGCAGATGCCGGAGTTGACTTTTTCGATTCCGAGTCTCTTCAGCACTTCCTGAATGTTCAAAGACATTTGAATCCTCCACTATAAAATTGATTACCAGTTTTTCACTGCATTACACTGTAATAAGGAACAGACCGGCGGCGATAGCTGTTCCGATGGTTCCGGCGACATTCGGGCCCATGGCATGCATAAGCAGGAAGTTGCGCGGGTTTGCCTTCTGGCCTTCGATCTGCACCACTCTGGCCGACATCGGTACGGCGGAAAGTCCGGCAGCGCCGATCATGGGGTTGATTTTTTCCTTCAGGAAAAGGTTCATCAATTTTGCAAGCATTATTCCACCGGCCACACTGAATATGAAAGACAGCAGCCCCAGACCGAAAATAAGGATGACCTTTACCTGCAGAAAATCCTCGGCCCGCAGCTTGAAACAGATAGCAAGTCCCAGCAGCAGTGTGACGATGTTCATCAGTTCTTCCTGAGCGCCCTTTGCAAGGCGGTCAACGACTCCGGCCTCGCGGAGCAGATTGCCGAACATCAGCATGCCGACCAGCGGCGTCGCTTTGGGAATAAGCAGGCATATAAGCATGGTGGCGACAAGCGGGAAAACGATCTTTTCGAGCTTTGATACCGGACGCAGTTGCTTCATAACTATCATGCGCTCTTCTTTGCTGGTGAGCAGTTTTATGACCGGCGGAATAATCACCGGAACCAGAGCCATGTAGGAATATGCCGAGACGGCTGTAGCCCCCAGGATGTGCGGCGCTTTGGCATTGGTAAGAAAAATCGTCGTAGGGCCGTCCGCCCCGCCGATAATGCCGATGGAACAGGCTTCTGCCAGAGAAAAACCGAAAGCATGCGAAAGGAAGAAAGCGATGTACACGCCGAACTGTGCGCCAGCGCCCAGAAGCAGCGTTTTGGGATTCGCGATCATCGGCCCGAAATCCGTCATTGCCCCAACGCACAGAAATACCAGAGGCGGAATGACTTCATACTGAATACCATAATAGAAAATCCTGATAAGCCCAGTGTCGGTGATGATGTCGCCCAGCGGCATGTTTGCAAGTATAGTCCCGAATCCGATGGGGAGCAGCAGATACGGTTCATATTTTTTCTTGATAGCCAGATAAAGCAGAATAAAACCGATGGCGAACATAAAAATATTGCCAAGACTTATTTCTGCGAAAGCAGTAGATTTCAATACTTCCGAAAAGTCCATTTTGACCTCGTATGGAAAGATATGATCTTTCTCTCAGTTGCTTAACTGCTGATTCATGCCTGATCGAATATCACGCGATTGTTAAATACAAAAACAAGGGGCTCACGGCCCCCTGTCAATGCAACAACAATCAATTTCAGTATTCGATAACCGCCACCACCTGATCGGCTTCTACGGTCTGTCCGGCCTGAACCTTGATTTCCTTGACCACGCCCTTGATGTTGGCCATCAGCGGCATTTCGAGCTTCATTGATTCGAAGGTCATTATTGTATCGTCTTCATTCACAGAGTCGCCCACATTGATGTTGACTTTTAGAATCTTTCCGACCATCGGAAGAAGTACCTGCTCCAGAGCCATTCTATAAACCTCCTGGTTTTATTTACTATTTTGACGCTGCTCTGCCGGCTTCGATTTTTTTGATTACGCCAGAGGTAATCTTCATGCCGGCCATGAGAACGAACATAATGATAAAAACGCTGCTGAACCCTATGCCGAAAACCGTCACCGCCCTTCCCCAATCTGCACCGCCGGATGTCTGGGCCAGAGTAACTGCGTTAATTATCGTGCTTGAAATCATTGCAACATCTCCGCTTAAATAGGAATATTGCCGTGTTTCTTGTACGGCGGATTATCTATCTTATTTTCACAGAATTCAAGAGAACGGATAAGAATTTTACGCATCCTGCGCGGATCAATGATGTCATCGACATGCTGCAGGCCCGCCGAATAAAGCGGATTGACGTAGCTGTCGTAAAATTCCTTCAGACGCTGCTGACGGATGACTTCCGGGTCCTCGCCCTTCTCTATCGCCTTTGCAAAGTCCTTGCGGAAAAGAATATTCACGGCGCCAGCAGGTCCCATCAGGCAGATTTCGCCTGTCGGGAATTCGTACACGAAATCGGCGCCCAAGTCTTTAGAGCACATGGCCAGGTAACCGCCCGCATAAGATTTGCGCAGAACCACCGTAATTTTGGGAACGGTAGCTTCTGCATACGCATAAAGCATCTTCGAGCCGTGACGGATGATGCCGTCCTTCTCGGACTTGGAGCCGATGAGGAATCCGGGAACATCCTGAAGATTGACCAGCGGAATGTTGAAGGAGTCGCACAGGCGTATGAATGCTGCGGCTTTCCCGGCGGCCTTGTAGTCGATGGAACCGGCCAAAAACATCGGCTGGTTGGCCACAATGCCGATTGTGGAGCCGTTGAGGCGCGCGAAACCTACAATGATATTACGGGCATAGTCCTTCTTTATTTCAAAAAAGCTGTCTTTGTCGATGAAGGTGTTAATAACCTTGCGCATATCATACAGTGCGTTTGGATCGGCGGGAACGATGTTCACAAGCTCGTCGCAACTGCGTTCGATATCGTCCAGACATTCTACAACAGGCGGCCTGTCTTCAACGCTCAGCGGCAGATAGGAAAGCAGTTTTTTAGCCTGATCCAGGCAATCCTTGTCATTCGCCAGAGTCATGTCCGATACGCCGCTGATGGTGGCGTGCATTCTGGCCCCGCCCAGCTCCTCTTCGGTGATTTCCTCGTGGACAATGGCCTTAACCAGAGGCGGACCGGCGATGAACATGTGACTGGTCTTTTCGACCATGAATATGAAGTCCATCAGCGCCGGAGAATATGCCTGGCCGCCGGCGACCGGCCCCATTATGAGCGCGATCTGAGGAACGTTGCCGGAAGCGCGAACGTGACGGAAAAACAACTGTCCGTACATGGAAAGCGCGCCCATTTCTTCCGTAACGCGTGCACCGCCCGAATCGTTGATGCCGATGAGCGGAACACCCATTTTCATAGCGAGATCGACGGCTTTACAGATTTTGCGGCCATGCATTTCACCGAATGTTCCGGCGATGACCGTAAAATCTTCGGAGTAAACGACGGCGGAACGACCGTTGATTTTTCCGTAACCTATGACAACGCCGTCAGCCGGGACACGTTCGACCTTATCGAGTCCGTAATCGCGGCCAATGTGCTTTGCGAAAACATCCAGTTCCTCGAAAGTACCTTCGTCGAAGAGATACTCAATGCGTTCGCGGGCTGTCATTTTTCCGCGCTCGTGCTGCTTGTCGATGGCGCTCTGACCACCGCCGGCTATTATTTCTGCGCGCAGTTTTTCGATTTCGTCTATTTTCTGCTGCATACCGTTACTCATGCGATCTTTCTCCTATTCGTTGGGAATGATCTGACTGGCGATAATGAGCTTCTGGATGTTGTGCGTGCCTTCGACCACCTGGTAAGATTTAGCGTCTCTGTAAAGACGTTCCATCGGATATTCGGTTGAGAATCCGTAGGAACCGAATATTTTCATACCAGCCGAAACAGCCTTGTTCGCGACCTCGGCGGCATAGAATT
This sequence comes from Deltaproteobacteria bacterium, assembly GCA_029570245.1. GTDB lineage: Bacteria > Myxococcota_A > SURF-8 > SURF-8 > SURF-8 > JAKQSH01. The sequence goes on from JAKQSH010000137.1 coordinate 5,165, forward strand.
TTGCGGTTGAAACGGAGAGAGTGTTGCGCGTCCAGCGATCCTGATCCTTTTCCCACGCCGCTTTCCACACCAGCAGGCGAGCGGCCTGCTCTTCTGCGTGCATCATGGCCAGATCGGATTGAATCATCTGATAATCGGCGATGCGTCTTCCGCCCTGTTTGCGGTTGATTGCATAGTCGATGGAAAGCTCAAGAGCGCGGCGGGCCACACCGACAGCACGGGTTGCGCAACTTAGGCGCGTGTTGTCAAGCAGCGTCATGCAAACCTTGAAGCCTTCGCCCACTTTGCCAAGAACGCAGGTTTCCGGCACGAAAGCATTGTCGAAGAACACTTCGCCGGTAGGAGCACAATGCAGACCGAGCTTGGTTTCGATGGCTTTGGTAGTGAGCCCTTCGGTGTTTTTCATATCGACAATAAAAGCCGTCATGCCTCTGTGTCCCAGTGATCTGTCGGTATGAGCGAAAACGATTCCGACATCGGCCACATGGGCGTTCGAAATCCAGGTTTTACTGCCGTTAAGCAGATAGCCGCCATCGGTTCTGGTGGCGGTGGTGCGCATGGAAACCACGTCCGAGCCGGAATCCGGTTCGGTTATGGCGAAACAGCCCAGTTTTTCGGCGGAAACAAGAGCGGGGATATAGGTCTGCTTCTGCTCTTCGGTACCCCAACGCAGAATAGTCAGGCCGGGACCGGTGGTCTGCATGTTGAAAGGCAGCCCCCATGAAGCGCTGATGCGGGCGATTTCTTCGGTAATTATGGCCGAAGCCAGGTAACCGAAGTTGGTTCCGCCGTACTCTTCCGGGATAATGCAGCCGAAGAATCCGAGATCGGCCATTTTCTTCAGAATTTCAATTCTGAAATGATGTTTTTTTTCATCTTCTTCCATGTGAGGAGCAATCTCGTTTTCGGCGAAATTCTTCGCCATTCTCTGCATTTCACGCAGATCGTCATTAAGATCGAAGTTCATCCCTTCTTCCTCTTTCCGTCTTTGTGATTTATGGAACTCATTTGTTATGAACACACCTGGCTTGAAAATACCTGAGAGACAGCACAAGTTTATACTCTGTATGAAACAGCAAAGTCAAATGCTATTCACTGGATTATGCGTTTTGTTTCATGGTTTGAAGAAAAACGGCGGATGCAGCGGACAGTACACAAAAGTGCAGCCGTCCCGTTTTCAGAACATAAGAGGCCAGGTAAGCAGAAAATTCGAAAGCAAGCGCGCCGGATAAAACAGAATATTGAGAGCGCCGGTCATCAGAAGAGCTATGAGAATAAGGAATCCATAGCGCTCAAGAGTCTCCATGTAGTGCCCGTACTTATATGGGAGAATGCCAGACAGAATTTTGCTGCCGTCAAGCGGAGGGACCGGAATCATGTTAAAAAACGCCAGGATAACATTAAGATGTATAAATATCTTCAACAATTCGATGGCAGCGTTTGCCAGAGTATGCCCTTCTTCCGCCTGCCCGAAAATAACTTTTACAAAACCGGTTTTGTCAACAAGTCCGGTTTGAATAAGCATAAAAACCAGCAGCGAAGCCAGAAACGCCAGCACCAGATTGGAAGCAGGCCCGGCCAGAGAAACCAGCAACATTCCCTTACGCATGCTTATCGAGCGGGTGAAATTGTAAGGCTGCACCGGAACCGGTTTGGCCCAGCCGAAAAGAAAGCCGCCGGTAAGCGCCCCCATAATAGGGAGGATGAGAGTTCCTATAGGGTCTATGTGTGGAATTGGATTGAGAGTGAGTCTTCCCATGCGCGCAGCTGTATTGTCATTAAGAAGGTATGCCGCCCCGGCATGACAGTATTCATGTACGGTAAGAGAAAGAATAAGGGGTATGACTACCAGTATGGCCTGTTCCATATTTCAGATTCCTGCCTTTCGTTGCGGCGATACGCACCAGCTTTTTATAAGATAATGCACAATATGGCGCAAGTGCACTGGTAACAGAGTTTTTTTTCGCTGTCAAAATTGCCTGGCAAAAATATTCCGCCCGGCAAAATTTACCCACCCCAACAATACAGCGCCACAACACTTTGATTTTACTTATCTTTCACCCCAACGCAGACAGGCAAATATTTCCGAGCTGTCGGAACTAATTTCCATAGTAATTTCAATAACTTATTTTATCTTTTTTGAAGTTTTTCATTAAAGTTTTCCGTGCATGGTCCGAATTTGATGATGAAGCGACTGAACGAGCTGTCATAAGCAATGTTCAGTGTGAAAAGGAAGGAACCTGAATTTCATGGAAGAACTTCGACCGTATTGAGAGTCTGCCCACGGTCGAATGTAAAACGAGAGGACTCTCAAAAACAAGGAGGATAAGATGGGTTTCAGAATTCAGAACAACGTACCGGCGATGAAATCGTGGCGTTACCTGAATGTCAACGAGGCAAACCAGAACAAGGTTCTCGAAAGACTTTCTTCTGGTTACCGCATCAACAGCGCCTCAGACGACGCCGCCGGTCTGGCAGCCTCAATGAGATTGCGACTTGAGATTGCCTCTCTTAAGGTTTCTTCCAGAAACGCCGCCGAAGCATCTTCTCTGTTGCAGGTGACAGAAGGCGCGATGAGCCAGTTGGAACTCATCCTTATCCGTATGAAAGAGCTGGCCACTCAGGCAGCTTCCGCCAACGCCGGCGACGACCTCACCAAAATCGACGCCGAATCAGAGGCTCTCAAGGAAGAAATCAACCGAATCATCGGATTTACGCAGTACAACGGAAGAACGCTGCTTGACGGCAGCTTCGGTGCAACAGCGCTTTCAACAACAGCAACCATTTCCGGGTTCCTGCCGGAAAACGGCGTCGAGAACATCGACGTCAACGCAGCACGCGGCGATTCTCTCTACTATATATCCGCAATCGACACCGGCAACGAAACCATCACTCTCCAGGAAATGAAGCTGGATGATCCGGCCACTCCAGCAGATGAGTCAGAACTGACAAGATCACAGACGCTGAGCTATCATCCTTCGACTCTGCTTGGAACCAACGAAGATACTGTTCTCAATTTCAATGAACTCGGCGTAAAAATCCGTGTAAATGAAGAATTTCGGAATCATATCGGTTCCGATATCGTTGCCGGAACTTCGGCCACCGGCTCCAGGTTCGAAACCGGCCCGCTGGGTAATGCAACATTCCAGATCGGCGACCGCAACGACGGCACCAGCCGCCTGTCATTCAGCCTGCCGAACCTGGTAGTTTCGGCGCTTGATATCGACATCTCACTGCTGACGCAGGAAGACGCACAGGACGCAATCGAAAAAGTCAACACCGCCGTGTCGAACCTGGCCATGGCGCGCGGAGACATCGGCGCCCTGCTCAACAGACTCGAATACATTCAGTCCAACCTTTCGGTGTCCATCGAAAACAAATCCGCCTCGGAATCGACCATCCGCGACGCGGACATGGCAACGGACGCCAGTGAGCTGGTTAAACACCAGATTCTCGTACAGTCATCCACCGCGATGCTGGCACAGGCCAACCAGACGCCGCAGGCGGTGCTTTCGCTGCTTAAATAGTTGTGACTGGCATGAAGCCGGAAACAACATCTTTGATCTTTTACATTACGGCTGGTCTGCTGGACCGGTCGTAGTGTATTCATAGCTCTTTGAAAATTCGGAACCTAAGAAAAGCACAAAGCCATGTCGGCTGACTTCCGTTTTCCGCCAAGTGCTGGTTGAGGCGCTGGGCTTCGCAATATTAACTTTTTCCAGAAATGCAGTTATCAGACCCGGATCGGAAACAGCCCGCATTGTTGCGCGCCCGGATAAGCTCCGGGTCAACCGCATTTTCTCATCGAAATCAGGCAGGGATTGCCAAATTTTTAAAACTTTCAAGGAGGAAAGTCATGAGAATCCAGAATAACATTGCAGCGTTAAATTCACACAGAGTTCTTGCTAACAACACCAAGGAAATGAATAAATCCTTGGAACGTCTGTCCAGTGGTTATCGTATCAACACAGCGGCGGATGACGCCGCCGGCATGGCAGCTTCGATGCGCTTCCGTGCGGAGATTTCGAGCCTCAGAGTGGCCAGCCGCAACGCAGCCGAAGCCACTTCGTTGTTGCAGGTGTCTGAAGGAGCCATGGGTCAGATCGACCTCATTCTCAACCGAATGAAAGAACTGGCGACCCAGGCGGCTTCCGCCAACGCTGGTGACGACCTCACCAAGATCAATGCCGAAGCCACCGCTCTCGAAACCGAAATCAGCCGTATCGTGTCGTTCACCAAGTACGGTGGTAAGACCCTGCTCGACGGAAGCTTCGGCTCAACGTCGCTCACTGGAACTCCGGTGGGGTTTGTAGCAGGAAACGGTATTGAAAACATTGATGTTGCCAATGCCGCAGCCGACAGTACATTCTATGTGAGCGCGATGGACACCGCCAACAACCTGATGACCATCACCCAGGCTACAGGCGGTACGATCGTAAGATCACAGACCGTAGATTATACTGCGGCGACCGGACTGGGAGTAAACGAAGACGCCACGTTGAACTTCTCCGACCTCGGAATCAAGATCACCGTAAACAGCGACTTCGCAGAAGGCGACTACACCACCGGTACTTCGGGTACAGCTTCACGCTTCGCAACCGGCGCTCTGGGTCTTTCCACGTTCCAGATCGGAACCGAGAATACGTCATCTTCTCAGATGGCTTTCTCGCTGGCCAATCTGGGCCTTACGGTACTTTCGAACGGCTCTTCCGCCGATATCGACCTTACCAGCCAGACTCAGGCTCAAAATGCGCTGTCCATCATCGACGACGCAATCAGCTACCTGGCATCCAAACGCGGTGACGTCGGTGCGCTGGTCAACAGACTCAACTACGCACAGTCGAACCTCTCGGTCTCCATCGAGAACAAGACGGCCTCGGAGTCAACCATCCGGGACGTGGACATGGCATCGGAAATGTCGATATTCACCAAGAACCAGATTCTGGTTCAGTCGAGTGTCGCCATGCTGGCTCAGGCCAATGCGGCTCCGCAGAATGTGTTGCGCCTCCTGCAGTAAGCTTTGATTCGGGTTCCGACCGGAGCAGGAGGGAGGGCTTAACGGCTCTCCCTCCTCCCGGATAATAACCAACCGTTCTGGTTCGGGCATTGCAGAAGCGATGCTATCTGTTCATTGACAATTCAGATACTCTGCTGAACATCAGATGGCGGATGAGAACGAAGCAAATACCGATGAGAATCGGGGATTTGGACGGTGATAATCAGGGAAACCCTGATTGAAAGCAGCCGGCGATGTTATAGCCTTGAAAGTGTTCCGGGAGTGTTTCCGGGGAGTTATGCCTGAAAAATGAAAAAGATGCATTTTTCAGTCAAGTTTTTGCTCCGGATTCCGATCTTTATTGTTGAGTATGTTTGAGAAAGCTTTCTTTGAAACACAAACTCAACCCCACGTAAGGGAGGTACGTGGAAACGGAACAGGGAAGTTCCGGTCGACGAACAGGGAAGTTCAAAGTGTTTTCCGTTCTTTTTTTATCATGTTTCCATTTCTTCTGAACAACGGCAAGGAAGCCGTTACCACAAACACTTTCAAGGAGGAAAGTAATGCGTATTCAGAATAACATCGCTGCAATAAACTCTCACAGAGTTTTGAGCACGAACACCACCACAATGAACAAGTCTCTGGAGCGCCTGTCGTCCGGCTACCGGATCAACACAGCTTCAGACGACGCCGCCGGTATGGCTGCATCGATGCGTTTCCGCTCGGAAATTTCCAGCCTCAAGGTTGCCAGCCGTAACGCCGCCGAGGCAACCTCGTTGCTGCAGGTTTCGGAAGGCGCAATGAGCCAGATCGACCTCATTCTTAACCGAATGAAAGAACTGGCCACCCAGGCTTCTTCCGCCAACGCGGGCGACGACCTTTCGAAGATCGACGCCGAAGCCACGGCGCTTGAATCGGAAATTGGTCGTATCGTATCGTTCACCAAATACGGTGGTAAGACCCTGCTGGATGGAAGTTTCGGAACAACCGCTCTCAGCGGCACCCCGACCGGTTTCGTGGCTGCAAACGGTATTGAGAACATCGACGTTGCCAATGCCGCAGCCGACAGTACATTCTATGTGAGCGCGATGGACACCGCCAACAACCTGATGACCATCACCCAGGCTACAGGTGGTGCAATCGTAAGGTCACAGACCATAGATTATACTGCGGCAACCACTCTGAGCATAAACGAAGACGCCACGTTGAACTTCTCCGACCTCGGAGTCAAGATCACCGTAAACAGCGACTTCGCAGAAGGCGACTACACCACCGGTACTTCGGGTACAGCTTCACGCTTCGCCACCGGCGCTCTGGGCAACGCAACCTTCCAGATCGGAACCGAGAACGCCTCTTCTTCCCAGATGGCTTTCTCGCTCTCCGACCTGAGCTTGGGCGTGCTTGCCAACGGTTCCTCCGCCGACATCGACCTGTCGACTCAGAGCACTGCTCAGACGGCATTGACCACAATCGACAACGCCATCAGCTATCTGGCATCCAAACGCGGCGACGTCGGTGCTCTGGTCAACAGACTGAACTACGCGCAGTCGAACCTCTCGGTATCCATCGAGAACAAGACCGCTTCCGAGTCAGTCATCCGTGACGTTGACATGGCATCTGAAATGTCCAACTTCACAAAGAGCCAGATTCTGGTGCAGTCAAGCATCGCGATGTTGGCACAGGCCAACGTGGCTCCGCAGAACATCATCCAGCTCTTGTAAACAAGGCAGCTCTCTTTTTCGGGAGGGGGCGGCCTTTGCGCCCCCTCCCGGAAGGGGCGATCTTTGAAGTACGGCAGGGAAATCTCTTAACAAGGTGATTTCCCTTTGGATTTTAATGGGAAAGGGGGATGTGATGAACATAGAAACATACAGAATGCCCCCACAGACCAGATTCAATCGAACCGCAGCAGCGGAAACGGTAAAATCCGGCGACAGAGAATCCAGTCTGGCAGACTCCCGCTCTTTTTCTGATGACGAAGACAAAAGCGGAAAAGAACAATTTTCCGATATCGACGAGCGCGCTGCAGAACTCGAAAAAAAACTGGTTGCGCTCAACATAAAACTGGCAGCAATCGGGCTTAATGTCCGTTACACATACAGCATTATTGACAACAGAATAGAAATTACGGTGCGCGACTCGACAAACGGCCTCGCAATCCGGAATATGAACGAAAACGAACTGGATATGGTGGAACTCCGCCTCGCAGAGATGTCTGGATTGTTGATTGACTATAACATGTAGTGCAATTGCAGCTGGAAACGACATTCGGACACTGCGGAGAAAGAGAAAAAGATGAGCGTCGGAACACAGATGGTATCAGGGCTTTCTTCGGGAATCGACTGGCAGAACATGATCGAGCAGTTGATCGCCATCGACTCGCAGAAAATAACTCTGATCGAAAATAAAGTATCCAGCCAGGAAGCCAAGAAATCCGCATGGCAGAGCCTCAATACAAAACTCAGCGCTCTGCAATCATCAATTCAGGCGCTCGCGAAAGAAAGCAGCTTCAATCTTTACAAAACCAATCTTACATCATCCTCAACCGATGTCGCGGCTTCGGACATATTAAGCATTACAACCAGCACCACAGCAAACCAGGGAACCTTCAAAGTAAAAGTCAACCAGATCGCCACATCCGAAAAGCTTTCTTCGGCCAATTTCGCAAACAGAGAAGAAGCTCTGGGGCTTTCCGGTCAAGTCGTCATCAATGGACGGACACTCAACGTTGAAAGCACGGATACACTTACAAAAATCGCACAGAACATCAATTCACTGAACTCCGGCGCCAACGCCACCGGCGTCAGCGCGTCAATAATTACAACCACATCCGGCAGCTATCGCATAATCCTTACTGACAAAAATACCGGTAAGGACGGCATCGGAATTCAGGACGCATCCAGCAGCAATCTGCTTCAGGCTCTCGGTTTCACGTCCGGCAGCGAGTCGATTAAACATCAGACATCCAACGGTGCGGCTTCCGATAAATTCGGCAGCACACAGGCAGCCGTCAGCGCACTTCTGGGTATCACCGCCCCCGACCCGGCCACTTCCAGAGTTACAATCGGTTCTTATTCAAATATCGAAATCGACCTCGACATGTCGCTCTCGCAGCTGGTACAGAGCATAAATTCTCAGGCCGGTCAAACCATCGCCTCTATAGAAGAAAGCGAAAACAACGACGGCGACACTGTCTACCAGCTGCGACTGGTGGGAACCACTTACACCGATTCAAACAACGTACTTGAAGCCATCGGAGTTCTTCAGGGCGATCACAGCGACGTAAGCGAAATTCAGACATCCAGCGCCATCACAAAAATCGGAGGCGGAGCAGTTGACGCTTCTACGCTGTTTTCACAAATCAACACCGGCGGCGGATTGAATAACGTCGTCAACGGCGACACGATACTTATAAGTGGAAAAGATCACGAAGGAAATACAGTCAGCAGCACATACACTATCAACACCACCGACACACTTCAATCTCTGCTGGACAGTATCGAATCAACATTCAGCGCAGCCGGAAATTCCGTTACCGCAAGCATCGACGCCTCTGGAAGAATCAACGTCACCGACGACACCTCCGGTGAAAGCCTGATGGAAGTGAATCTTATAACAAGAAACGAAGGCGGTGGCACTCTCGATTTCGGAGACTTCGACATATCCACCGAAGGCCGCTCGATGCAGATCGAAGCCGGACGCGACGCCAGCTTTACCGTTGATGGCATGCAGTTCACCCGTTCGAGCAATACCGTAACAGATGTAGTCAGCGGCGTCACACTTAATCTGAAGTCTGCGGATCCAAACGTAACCATTACTGCAAACATCAACCGCGACACCAGCAGTCTTCAAAGTCTGGTAAACAAATTCATAAGCGCTTACAACGACGTGCAGACGTTTTTCAACGATCAGTCCGCCTACGACGAAGAAAACGAAACGACCGGCGGCGTGCTTTTCGGCGATACAACCATGACCACCATCCAGAGTACACTGATGACACGCATTGTTTCCACAGTGGAGGGCGCGCCCGAAGACATGAATACCTTCTCGAAGGTCGGAATCCGACTGGGAGAGGGTGCACTGCTGAGTCTTAACCAGACCGTATTCGACGACGCTGTCGCCAGCCATTTTGATGATCTCATCGACTTTTTCACCGCCCAGGGAACATCAAGCGGCAGCAATCTTTCATACATCAACTACACCAGCGCAAGCAAAGCCGGAACATACGCCGTCAACATAACACAGGCGGCGGCAAAAGCCTCCATAACCGGAACGACAGACCTTTCAGGCGGGCTGGCTTCTGACGAAACACTGACAATCGCCGATAAAGTCTCCGGTGCAATCGCCACCATTCAACTGACGGCAGGAATGAACGCCAGTGCAGTCGTAAACGCGATCAACTCAGAACTTATGCAGGAATATCAGGAAGTCGTCAAAGAAAACGCCGGGCATACGCTTATCGGCGGAGGAGCGGTTAGCGCACTGAGCACCTGGGATCAGATCGACACTACCGGTGCAGGCGGAAACGACCTGAGCGATGGAGACCGCATTGTAATATCAGGCACTCTGCGCAACGGAAACAGCGTCAGCGGATATTACACAATCGGCGATAAAAGCACCGACAACGTACAGGGTCTGCTTTCAAAAATAGAAGCCATTTTCAACAGCCAAGTCTACGCAACAATAGACAACAACGGCAAAATAGTTCTTACCGACCGTCAGACCGGAGTTTCCAAAATTGATCTCGATCTGAGTTACAGCGGAGCCGGTTCACTGTCGTTCAGCGACATGACGGTTGAAACCGAAGGACGCAAAGCCATAGGGGTACAGGCCACATCCGACAGCAACAGGCTGGTTCTTACGCACAACGAATATGGAGCAGATTACGGCTTCACCATAACTCAGAGCACAAACAACCTCGGCATTACCGATCAGGAATATGCGGGGCTTGACATAGCAGGAACCATCGGCGGTGAAGCTGCCACCGGCAAGGGACAGACTCTTACAGGCAACGACGACACAACCAACGTGGAAGGGATTGCCATACGTTACACCGGAACTGCGACCGGTTCAATAGGAAGCGTAACGCTGAGCCTGGGAATGGGCGAAATTCTGGACCGCATTCTCGACTCCTATGTTGACCCTTACACCGGTTATCTTAATGCAAAAAACACGGCCATCGACGACTCGATTTCTTCACTTAACAAACAAATTGAAGATATGGAAGCCCGTATTGAACTGCAGAGAAGCAGCCTTTATGCAAAATATCAGGCGATGGAAATCACATTAAGCAAACTCCAGCAGCAGCAGAGCTGGTTGACAACACAACTGAGCACATTGTAATATATATAAATAAAAGCTGGGTGATTGATTAGCATGATGAATCCATACAGACAATACAAAGAAAACTACATTACCACAGCCAGCCCGGCTCAACTGGTGGTTATGCTTTACGACGGCGCCATTAAATTCATACGTCAGGCAATAGAGCACATCAACGAAAAAGACTACGAAAGCAAACAGAAAAAACTGAACAAGGCACTCGATATTATCTACGAACTGCTCAGCACGCTTAACGTAAAGGAAGGCGGACAGATCGCCACGAATCTCCAGAGCCTATATCTCTACATGATAAGACGCATCAACGAAGGAAGTTTCAGGCTGGATACCGCCGCGCTCGAAGAAGTAATCGGTCTGCTCGAAAACATCAACGAATCGTGGCGACAACTGGCACGTCAGGAGCAATCAGCCGGTTCAGGCAGCGCCTACAGTATAGAATCTTCCAACAAGTCGAACTACAACGGCAAAATATGAAACAGGCAGTAAAGAAACCCGATCGTCAGGCGTTTTTCAACGAACTGCTTCATTACGCCGCCGCCTATTATAAGCTTACCGAACAATGCGAAAAAATGGCGCTGGCCGGAGAAGATCGCCAGGCGGAGAACATGATTATTCTGCGCGGCGAAACAATCCGAAAAATAGACGAACTGGAAGAGCTATGCCGCGATTACATCGCCGACACTGACGGCGCCGATGCCGAAGAAGTAAAAAAGCGCGCCGAACTCAACCGGATATTCGGAGAATGCGCCGAAATAGAAAACCGACTTCTGCCGCTTATGCAGGAAAAAATGAAAAGCCTGCAAAAGCAGGCTCATAAGCTCAAAAACGGCAGGAAAGCCATTCAAGGTTATGGCGCAAGCGTCAAGCCGCAGCAGCGTCCTGCCGTATACA
>JAKQSH010000146.1 GCA_029570245.1 Deltaproteobacteria bacterium
GCCGCAGCATTCAGGGCTCGCTCGACGAGTGGCGCAACCTGAACGTGCTGAACTTCGAGATGGAAGCGGCCTCGTTATTCACAATCTGCCGCACAATGGGACTGCGCGCGGCCTGTATCTGCGCCGCCGTGGCAAACCGCACGAAATCAGAAGCGGTGGTGCGCGACATCATAAGACGCGGGGAAGAAGCCGCAACCGCTGTCGGTCTGGCAATGCTGAAAGAGGTTTTCGGCGCATGAGCGCAGATACAATAAGAAAACGCATCGCACTTTACGGCGGCAGCTTCAACCCGCCGCACATCTGCCACCTGCTGACGGTAACTTACGCTCTCGAATGCAATTTCTGCGACGAAGTCTGGTTGATTCCGGTCTTTCACCACGCTTTCAACAAACAATCCGCGCCTTACGAAGTGCGCCATGCCCTCTGTGAAGCCCTGCTCGAACCTTTCGCCGACCGCGCGCAAGTCTGCGACATCGAACGAGAACTGGGCGGCGTTTCGCGCACTATCGACACGCTTGAAGCCTTGCAGTCCCGCCACCCGCATTGCGAATTTTCGCTGCTGATGGGCTCGGACCTGCGCGCCGAACTGCCGCGCTGGAAGGAATCCGAACGCCTGCAGAAACTGGCCCGCATAATCTGGATTGGCCGCACTGGCGCTGATCCACAGCCCGGCGACACGATTATACTGCCTGACGTTTCAAGCACTCATGTGCGCGAACTGCTGCGATCCGGCCGCGACGCCGGCGCATTCGTCCCAGCGCGTGTGCTGCGCAAGTGGGAAGAATTGGGAAAGCCGGAGATGTGAAACATCTGCAAGTCCTGCATGGATAAAATGCATATACATATATGGAGTAATGAACATGGGTACAGAAAACGAACTCATACTTGCATTCAGGAGTCGTTGTAAACGTTACGAAAACTTGGGATATGACCGACTGGAAACGCCGCGCATCATTCTTAATGCAGCGGAAATAAACGGAGGTCGGGCTCTGGACATCGGCACAGGCAAGGGAATTCTTGCAATGGAACTGGCCCGCCGGGGTTGCGAGGTGATTTCTGTCGATCTGGACAAGCGTGAGCGCGAACTGGCCATGGCGCTGACCGAAGAGGCCGGGTTAAGTGAACGCATAAAGTTCATGCAGGCCGACGCGGCGCGCCTGGAATTTGCAGATGAATATTTCGACTGCGCCGGAATGATGGATGTTCTGCACCACCTCGACAATCCACAGGCTGTAATGTCAGAAATGGTGCGCGTCGTAAAAAGCGGCGGACGCTTGATAATCGCCGATTTCGACGAAGAAGGCTTCGCGTTGCTGGATCGCCTGCATCAGGAAGACGGAGCCACTCACGACAGAGCGGGTGTCACTGTGGTCGAAGCATCAGAAGTATTGACGGCGCTGGGCTGCAGAACAATAAAAACGCTGAATGCAGGATTGCACAATATCACGGTACTGGAGAAGCAGGTGTTTTAATTTTCGCAGGATGGGCAGAACAATTGCCACCCCGCAAATATTTTGGATATGGGACAATAAGCATTCCCGATGGATTCTTACCCCACAATCCTCTTCAATTTCTCGAACTCTGCGTCTTCCATGGCGAAAGACTGCTCAGGCGTCGGGAAGCTCTTTTCCGTCACGTCCTTATGGTAGGCGCGCGCGGCGTTCAGGATGCTTTCGGCACAACCGGCATATGCTTTAACAAACTTCGGCGAATAGCCACCCTTGAAGCCAAGCATGTCATGCAGCACAAGCACCTGCCCGTCGCAGTCCGGCCCGGCTCCGATCCCGATGACCGGCACGCTTACCTTTGCAGCAATTAGTCCCGCCACGCGGTCGGGCACGCATTCGAGTACAATCATAATTGCTCCGGCGTCTTCGAGCTGCACGGCGTCGTCCACCATTTTTTTAGCCGCCATAACATCACGCCCCTGAACATGATAGCCGCCCAGCATGTTCGCGGTCTGCGGGGTCAAGCCCAGATGACCCACACAGGGAATTCCGGCTCTGACCATAGCGCCTAGAGTGCTGACCACATGAGCACCGCCTTCGATTTTGACGGCGTCGGCACCGGCCTCTTTGATAAAACGCCCGGCGTTGGCGATGGCGTCGGGAATGGTGACGTTGTAGGACATATACGGCATGTCGCCGATGATGAAGGCGTACTTCGCGCCGCGCACGACCGCCCTGGTAAGCATTATCATTTCGTCCATGGAGACCGGCAGAGTGTCGCGATAGCCCAGCACCACGTTGGCGGCGCTGTCGCCCACAAGAAGACTGTCGATGCCGGCTTCGTCCAGAAGTTTCGCGCTGGGATAATCGTAAGCGGTAAGCATCGAAATCTTTTCGCCTCTGCGTTTTTTGTCTTTCAGCGCGGCAATGTCGATTTTCTTTCTGTCCATGATTTTCTCCGGTTTCGGGGATGGTTTGCGAAAAGCGCCGATTCCACGCGTTCGACTCCGCCCCGCCGGTAGCCGTCGCAGATGAGAAATCGGATTGGTTTTTCTTCTGCTTCATACCCGTTTTCCGCCTGAGCGTCAAGCTTTGATGAGAGAGGATTTTGCGCTTATTTTCATGCTCTGGTAAATTTACAGGCGTCGTAACGTTCTTCAGGAGTATGCATTGAAAGACAGGCTGCTTTTATTCGATATCGACCTGACATTGACAAAGAGCGACGGCAGCGGCATACGCGCCATGGAAAGGCATTTCTGCGACTACACCGGCCATATCGGAGAAGTGCGCCTCCCGCGCGCCGACGGCAGATGCGACACCTGGATAGTTGAACAGCTTTTTGTTGTGAACGGCTTCGCATATGAAGCCGACATGTATGAAGGTTTCATGCAGGGTTATCTTGATGAACTTTCGCGTATTTTCAGACCGCCCGCCGCAGGCGTAATGCCGGGCGCGGCGGAACTGCTGCCGGAATTGCAGAAGCGTAAAGGATTTTATCTCGGCCTGGTGACAGGCAACGATTATCGCGGCGCGCGCATCAAACTTGAAGCTTTCGATCTGTATCACTATTTCCCGGTAGGCGGATTCGGCTCAGATTCGGGAGTGCGCGCCGAACTTACTCCGCTGGCCATGGAACGCGCCGGCAGACATTACGACAGAAAGTTCACGCTCGGACAAACTGTGATCATCGGAGATTCCGAAAACGACGTGCGCGCAGCCAACATCGCCGGAGCACACTGCATAGCCGTCGCCGGAGGTTTCGCATCGCGCAGCGAACTCAGTGCAGCCGGCGAATGCACGGTAATTGACAACCTCTGCGATGCTGAAGAATTTATTCGAATAGTAGAAAGTTTTGAGGACTGAGCCTTGACGACCGCGTTTCTTACAATTTCCGTACTGGCGTTGACAGTCGCAGTCCTGATTAACAGTCTGAATAAACTGCAATGCAGACGCAACGCTGCACTGGCGGCGCTGGCAGCCTTGAGGGAGCACATAGAAATCCGCCGAAAGGCGATTCTGAACATGGCCGAAAACGATGAAGACCTTTTGAAATCCGGCGTCTTTGCAGCGTTGAAGAATGCGCCGATCACGGAAAAATCAGCCGGAGCGGCGGCTATGGCAGCAACTGAAGCGCAGTTCGAAAGACTTATTGAGTCGCTGGCGCCACAGATGAAAGCTCAACAGAAAAAGCTCATCTCCGAAGCCGGACATAAAACGGACCGAGCCGCTGCACATTACAACAGATGTGTATGCGAATACAACACAGCCCTCTCAGCCCTGCCGGCCGCGTTTTTCGCCCGCCTTTACAAATTCAAGAGATTCGAAGTTTTCTGATTACTTTATTTCGCGGTAAACAGTTACGCGGTCGCGTCCGTTGCGCTTGGAAGCATACAGAGCTTCGTCGGCTTTCTCAATAAGCTCCGAATCGGTGGAGGCGTCGCTGGGATACATCGAGATTCCCACCGAAGCGGTGATTTTGAAATTGCCAAGCGTGCTTTCCATATTGACACCTGCAATCAGTTCGCGGACTTCCTCGGCTTTGCGCACCGAAGCGGCTTCATCCACGGAATCAAGAATCAGCACGAATTCTTCGCCGCCGTATCTCGCCACCAGGTCGATTTTGCGCATGGAGTCCTGAAGAATCTGAGCGACTCTTTTAAGAACCACGTCTCCGACCGGATGACCGTATGTGTCGTTTATATTCTTGAAGTGGTCAATGTCGAACATCATAACGGCCAGCTGCTTCTGGTAGCGCCCGGAACGGCTGACCATCTCTTCCATACGCTCTTTAAAAAAGCGCCGGTTGTAAAGCCCGGTCAGGCTGTCGGTAATGGCCATCTGCTCTTTCTGCTTGTATATTTCGGCATTCTCCAGGCTCACCGCTATCTGGTTGGCGAGAATCTGGAAGATGCGCTGAAGCTCCTCATCGAAAAAGCGCGACTTCTGGCTGATAAGCACAAAGGCTCCGATGGTCTGACCGCTGGAATTGAGAGGAAGAATAAGCAGCGAACCGACATCGCGCAGTTTTTCGCCCGGCGTGAATATAATCGGGCGCTTCGGCAGGCGGTCGAAGTCGTGATTGACCAGCAGCTGATTTTTTCGCACCACCCAATCAACCAGACTGTTCCCCATGGCGAAACATCCGCCGTTCAGGCCCATTTCCTTAGGCCACGAGGCCACAACCTCGAATTCGCCCGCCGCCGGATGCGACATGACTATGGCGCCGAAATCGTAGGCGGCGATCTTCTGGGTTGTGGTTAGCGAGACTCTGAGTATTTCATCCCGGTCAAGTGTTTTGGCTATGGCCTTCGACGATTCGGCCAGATGCAGATATTCGTTCTGACTCTGATCCAGGTCGCGCAGCAGGCTTTCGTTTACCATGGTTTTGTGAATGATTCCGGCGGTTACTTCCATGACTTTGAGTTCGGCGTCCGAAAATTCCAGCTCTTCACGACGGTCAGCACACAGAAGTCCCCTGACCTTCTCTCCGTCAAGAATCGGCACCACGCACAGCGTATACATGCGCTCAGGCGCGCGATAGTAGTTTGTATTGTTTTTCTTCGGATCATCGCACAGCACGCGCACCGGAACCTTCTGCTTCATTGCGCCTTGAAAAACGCTGTTGCCGGCCAGCAGATCGCCTTCGCGCAGACGACGGTCGGCAGGATAAGCTTCGGTAAGACTGAGGATATTGTTTTCCTCGTCGTACCAGAAAACGGCACAGGTGTTGGCGTGCATGGTGGCCCACATGACTTTAAGCTGATCCTGAAGAAGGCTGTGCAATTCAAAGTAGGTGGCCACATCCTGTGTACGGCGGTGTTCTTCAACCGTAACCGGCTTGCCGCGTTTGAAAAGCCGGAAACTGCGAGCCTCCTGCTCTATTTTGTCGAGAGTACGCACCAGCTCGACACGCGTATGACTGCGCTGCACCTGAAGATAGGCCCGCAGCAGCAGATTATGAACGGCGGAAAAAAGCAGCAGCATTCCAGAGTGGATAAAAAGCGGCCCATAATCGTCTACGACAACTCCGTAAAAATACGGCAGCGAGAATTCAAGCGCGAAGGCGTACAGCAGAAGAGCGGCCAGCATGGGCGGCGAGTTGAAAGCCGCCAGCAGAGCCATGAGAAGATACAGCACCGGATACAGGGAAGATTCTATCCCGTGTCCGGCGTAAATGAACATATACATCGTACTGATGCTCAACAATCCGAATTCCAGCGCCGGGATGGACAGCTTTTCTTCGGGCTTGCGGCGGGCGAACCTGTTGGTAAGATAAGCCAGACGCAGACCGGACAACAGAGCCGTGACAGCAAAAACCACACCGGAAGAAAGGTTTTTCCACGGATCGGAAAAAACGCCGGACAGCATCAGAGCCAGAAGCAGCAGCAAGTATGCAAAAGGCAGTAAAATCGGGATGCGCCCACGCAGGTCGGCCCTGGAGGGATTTTTTTTAACAATGCGCCTGTTGACTTTATTTTTCATCAATATACAACCGCTCCGAAATATCCGACTATGTAATTGTAATTGCCGCTGATATCGGCGCTGTTGGCGTAATCAATTTTATCCACACGACTGGCGCCCGCCAGACGCGCCGCTTCAAGCGCCACAGTCACCGGAACAACTCCGCACATGGTGATGTTGTTTTTCTGCACTGCATTGTACAATCCAGCCGGGTCAAGCGCTTCAATTCTGGCCATCGCCAGAGGGTCGTTGCGGCGCAGAGTTTCGATGTCGTCTTCGTGACTCATATCGCTTGATGCCACAATCAGAGTCGGGCCGTCGAATTCCTTCATGGTTTCAGACAGCGCCTGAGCCAGCGACATGCATTCTTCGAATGAAAGGTGTCCAAGACGTAAAGGAACTATTTTTGCGAGTGGATTGCGATAAACAATAAAAGGCAGCTGAATTTCTATGGCGTGCTCAAGATAATGAGCGCTGTAATCAATTTTAACTGTTCTGTCGTTTTTCAAAAGAGCCTGAGAAAATTCTTCGTCAACAACGGCGTCGCCCAGCGGAGTTTCCCATACGCCCCTGTCCCAGAGACTTATCGGAGCGCCCACAGCCCGATGCATGGGACAGACAACCAACACCCGCGCAGGTATTTCGATGCGACCATAAACTTTCCCGGCTACGCCGGCGGAATACAACCAGCCGGCGTGCGGAACTATTGCAGCCCTGGCTTTCAGCCTGTCCGTCACATGCGGCACTTTTTCTTCCAGAATTTTCAGCGCGGCATGACGCGTTTCTGGATACCACCCCTGTTTACTGAATACCGCCTCGCGTCTCGGCATTGATTCCCCCTTATTCCGGTTGCGTGGCTATGGCCAGTTTCCCGAAACCGGCCAGTTTGGCCAGGTCCATTACCTTGACAACAGTTCCGTGCTGAGTAGCCGAATCAGCCTGCACTATAACGGTTGAGTCAGATTTCTCCTTCGCCAGAGATTCCAGTTCTGCCTCAAGCTCGCTGATGCTGACCTTGCGGTTCTGAAAAATTATTTCGCCTTCCTGCGTCACCGCTATAGTCAGATCAACCATCTGCGAAGGACTGTCGGCGCTGTTGGCCTTGGGAAGATCGACTTCCAAGCCGGGATTGTTTACGAAAGTTGTAGTAATCATAAAGAAAATCAACAGCAGAAATACGACGTCGATAAGCGGCGTAACGTCCATCACCGCTTCTAGCCGCCTGCCGGATTTGGGATTGCGGAAGTCCAAGATTATTCCTCCTCCAGATAATCCATAGCTGAAGTAGCCGCTTCCTCAAGCTCCAGAAGAAGACTGTCCACGCGCGTAATCAGATGGCGGTAACCAACATACGTCGGAATGGCAACAAACAGACCGGCAGCAGTAGTGATGAGGGCTTCCCATATGCCTGACGCCAGCAGACGGGGATCGCCTACGCCCTGAGCCGTCACCTGCTGAAAGACGTTTATCATTCCGGTAACTGTTCCCAGAAGGCCCATCAGCGGGGAAATTCCGGCAATGGTGCCCATTGCATTCAAATATCTTTCCAGTTCGGCGGCCACCGATTTTCCGGCCTCGGAAAACGACTCTTTCAAACGTTCACGCCTGCGTTTTTCAACTTTTATGCCGGCCAGAAAAATCGTGGCCAGAGCGGAATTGTTCTGCCTGCACATCACCTCGGCTTCGGAGAGTTTTTTTGCAGCCAGCAGTTCCCTCAAGGCATGCAAGAGACGATCAGGTACCACTTTAGAACGGCGCAGCGTATAAACGCGCTCCATGAATATCGCCAGAGAAAGCACGGCTCCCAGGGTTATCGGATACATCAGAAGCCCGCCTTTTTCGAAAAGTTCCATCATTTGCCTTTTCCTCCGCCGTGTACTGCCAGCGCCCTGCGCACGTCGTCTTCGATTTTTTTAAGGGATATCGGTCCGATATAGCCCTTAATCTCTTTTCCGCGCGGATCAAGGAGAAGCGTCACTGGTATGGTATCGACTTTTCCGTAAGGGGTCTGCCCTTCCACAGTTTCCCCGGATGCCAAGTATACCCTATAGTCTATATTCACGCTATCAACAAATGGCGGAACCATCAATTCTCCCTGCACATCCATCGCCACGCCCAGAACTTCCAGCCCTTTGTCTTTGTATTTATTGTATATTTCGTTCAGACGCTGCATTTCCAGCTGGCACGGCAAGGCCCAGGTGGCGAAAAAATTAAGCAGAATCACTTTGCCCCGATAATTTTCCAGCGACGCCGGACGCCCGTTAAGGTCGCGCACCTGAATTTCACCCGGTTTATATTCCTTCAATGCCATGCGGGCGCGATATTCATTTTCAACATCGTCTGAAACTCCAAGACGCGCAGCCAGTTCGGCAGAAGTAGGTCTGGGCTTGAAACCAGGCTCCGGTTTTCCGGCACAGGAAAACAGCATTGTAATAATCAGCGCTATGAAAACATATCTGTACATGGCGATCAGTCTGAAAATATTCATTCCGGTTAATTTAGCACGAAAGACGCACTTCACTCCAGTCAAAATATGAAAACAGAAAAATGGCAAGTAGTTTTCTCTGAAACAATTTTTCCCGGCAGTCGCGTACTCGAACATGTGGCGAAACCTGTGCCTTGTGGTAGAATGTACTCCGGTCCACAGGCGCAGTACTGAACGAACAATAAAATTCTGGAATCGTAGAAATGAGCGACACAGAGGCTTCTTCAAAAAAACTCGGATCGTGGCTTGAAAGAAAGCTTGGTTTTCAGCTCGGCTCAAAACCTGCCGTAAGGGTGCTTCTGCATCCGCGCAGCGACGAGAACCCCTACGTTGTCACGTTGAAACAGGAGCTTGAAGAACTGGGCGCCAGAGTGGATTTTATCGAAAAACTGGATTTGAAGGAACTGCTGCGATTACGACCTTTTTACGATGTGCTGCACATAATGAACATCAGTGAATACGGTTCATCATCTGAACAGATGGATTTTGCCGAACAGTTGAAACATCTCTTAAGACAAGTCGGAATCCTGTTTGCAGCACGCCGCATGGGATACCGCCTTTTCTGGACTTCATACAACGATCCGCAGGAAGATCAGGAAGAAGCGCTGGACAAGATTGGACAGAGACTGCTTTTCGGCATGGCGCACAAGGTCATATGCCTGACGCGCGAGGGCCAGAAAAATTTCCGTGACCGTCACCCTGAGATACCACCAGACAGATTTCAAGTCATTCCGCATCACAGCCTCGAAAACTATTATCCGTGCGACAACAACCTTAAATGCCACGACGATCCGCAGAAGCTTCTGGGATATACGCCGGAAGGCAGAATTTTTCTGGCCTTCGGTGCGGTGCACCCATATAAGGGTTTGACCGATCTGATTCCGCTCTTCGGCAGACCGCCGCTTGACAAACATACGCTTCTGGTGGTCGGCATGCCTTCCAGTCCGCAATACGCCCGCACAATAAAAAGCCTTGCGGAGCCGTTTTCAAATGTACGGACCTTCATCCGTTATGTTGCCCGCGACGAAGTTCAGAGTTTTTTCAAAATCAGCGATTTTTATGTGATTCCTCCAAAAAGAATTCGCAATCCGGCTTCGCTGATGCCGGCGCTTTCATTCGGCCTGCCGGTAATCGCCCCGCGCGCCGGGGTTTTCGAAGACATCATAAACCGGCGGGCGGGAATACTGTACGAACACGGAGGAGCCCGACCGCTGAAAGAAGCGCTGGTAAAAGCACTGGAACTGGATACGGAATCCGCCAGACAGGAAATCCGCCGCATGCAGCGGGAATTCCGCGCGTCGCGCATGGCGCGCCGCCTGTTGAACACTTACCTTGCCGCATTACCCGGCAGGGAAATAATAGAAGAAGAGGAATCATACGAAATATGAGAAACTCGCCCAGAGTTCTTATACTGTCAAA
>JAKQSH010000163.1 GCA_029570245.1 Deltaproteobacteria bacterium
ACACAGTATACAGTTTGGCGTCCGCACCCGACCAGACATCGAAATACCACATGCCGGCTGAAATAAGCAGAGCAATCAGGGTTGTGGCCGCCACTCGCGGCAGACCGGCGGTGACGAATTCAAAATCTCCGGCGGCTGAAACGTAAAAAACCGCCAGCATGGCATACCATATCAGCCCCAGCGCCAGACCGGCGATTATGTGGCGATTGTATATTTTTCCGAAGCGCATGTCTTCGATGCTGGTAACGATGCCGAGATAAATCACCGGTGCGAAAACGGCATATTCCAGCAGACCGGAACGCATCAGCGCTCTCCGGTGCGATGAGAATTTCTGTCGCTCGGATGCATGTGCATTTTTATGCGCGCCATCAAAGCTTCGTATCTGTCGTCGGGAATGTTGCGGCCCAGCACCGCTTCAACCACGCTGCGGGGATTTACGAAGAGCGGCGACAGTTCGGAAGCATCGTAAAAACGCCCCAGCTCATACAGTCCGGCGCATATGGGATTAAGCGTGCAGATTTTGCACACTTCGGCTTTTTGATGATAGAAGTTCTGCTGCTGAAAAGTCTCCTTCTGATCCAGAAAATGTATCAGGCGCTCTTCCTCTTTAACGATCTTGCGCGTCTCGGTGGAGTAATGAGCAAAGTCGATCATGTAGCACAGCGGAACGCGTTCGACCCTGAAACTGCGCCCGGATTTTTCGAGGAAAGTTCCGGCTTTCCATAACGAAACTTCAAATTCGCGCAGTTTTGGAATAACGGCGTCCTCGGCGTCGCTGCGACGCATGAGCGGATCGAGATTGTTGAATATGAAGTGATTGACTTTCGGCTGCACGGAAACGACCCACTCGACTATTTCATGCAGATGATCGGCGTTGTAGTGGTTGATTACGATGTTGACGTTTATTGTAAGGCCCAGGTCGCCTGCATTGCGCAGGCTGGCGGCCTGTCTTTCGAGCGAGCCCGGCGTTTGCGTAAGCCAGTCGTGCAGTTCGGGGCGATTGCTGTGAATTGAAATGTGCAGATGCTTCAGTCCCGCCACCGCCAGCTTTCGGAGAAAATCCAGATCGGCGGTGCGCTGACCGTTGCTTATCATGCGCACATTGATGCCTTTTTCCGAAGCGTAGCGTATCAGCTCCGGCAGCGGCTCGAAAAGCGTGGGTTCGCCGCCGGTAAGAATCACGCCGTCGTATTTGCGCTCCACAAAATCGTCAATATGCGCGCAGGCTTCCTCAAGGGAAAGAATGCGCCCGTTGTCGGGATTGGAGCAGAATATGCATTTCTGATTGCAGCGTCTGGCGACCTGAAGATAACCGATGTTTGCCATTGCATCCGACCTTTATTCAAGCGATTCCTGTTTTTCTCCGATGCAGAACATATCGGCCATCTGTCGGAAGGCGGCGTCGCAGTATGGTTCCGTCGTAAAAGCCCCCTTTATGGAAAACAGATCGAATTCGGCGGTGCGCGCCAGCCATTCGGGATCGTTCTTGCGGAAGGCCATGAAGGTATAATAAAAATTCTTCGCCTCAAGTTCGGCGCTTTCGGGCGGCGGCGGAGGGTCCTGCGGAGAAGCCATGACCATACAGGCCAGCCTTTCCTCCATAACCTGCAACTCCTCGCAGCCTTCGCCGGACTTCTCGAAAATCGGGCGGGCGGTTTTCAGTATTTCCTCTCCAAGAGAATAGGGTTTGGCGGCAAGCTTCTTTTCCAGCGCCTCAAGCGAAGGCTGCGGCCAGCCTTCAAGATAGGCTCCGGCTACGGAAAGCGCCTTGTACTGCTTGATGCATTCCGTATATGGATTGATGTCGCGGGCGCTGCCTTCCGGCAGCTTTTTCAACCCTTCACACCAGCGGGAGTCCAGGTCTTCGGAAGCTTTGCACGTATAATACTGCAACACTTTCGCCGGAGAAATCAGCGTCGCCGCACTGGATATTTCCCGCTCGCCCAGATCAAGCCCCTTATCGACCAGGCGCCGGGCGGCCTGGCGGCAGAAATATACTCTGGCTTCATAAGAACCGGCTCTGGGGTCTATCGAATCCAGCGGTCTGTCTTCGGCGGCGTCGTCGGCCTTATCTTCGGCTACGAGTTCTTTTATCTGCTCCTCAAGCGCGGCGTCGGGCTTTTCGACAGTGCGGCCTTCGCGGGACGCCTTGTAAAGCAACGCGCCGACAACAGCAACCAGCAACGCCACTACGATTATTACGCTCAATTTCTTCATTTCGAACTTCTCCGGGAAAAAAATCCGACTTTATCAGAACGACTGGCAGCGCATTCTGAACTGCTGGTCGAAAGCCGTGTCGCAGAAGGGTTCTTCGGTGAACAGGCCGAAGAACGACGTTTTCTGATCTTTGCCGTCGAACTCGTGCAGTATCTGCGGATTCTTTTCTTTTATGGCCCGCATCAGAGTCGGCGCAATGCTGGCGTATTCCCGCAAATCATCATTGCCTTCAACATCCGGCATTCTGCCGGTTTTCACGATGTAACAGTGGAAAGCCCCGAAAAACTCCTCATCCATTCTGTTGCAGTCGTCAAGACTGTCCGACAGCAATAGTTTGGCGTTTCGGATTATCATTTCACGGTAAGGGTCTTCGCGGTCGGCAAGGGCCTTGTCGAGCTCTTCCAGACTCATGCGGTTCTTGGATTCTATAAGGAGATAACGCAGAAAAACCTTATAACGGTAAGCCTTGACGCAGCTGTTATACTGATGACTTGCGCGAACATCGTTGTCTATCCATTTCAATGGTTCACACCAGCGCGGATTCATGTCTTCGACTGATTTGCAGCTGTAATAATCGCGCAGTTCCTCTTCGTTGACGACAGCGGCGATCTGCCTGAATTCGATTATGTCGAGATTGCGCCCTTTCTGCATAAGACGATTGACGGAGCGCAGGCAGAAGTCTCTTTTAGCTTCGAATGTTTTCTGAAGAGTATCCAGGTTTGTGAGCGAGGCGGCTTTTCTGTCGCGCATGCCCGGAGACAGACGCGCTTTGCCGGCATTCCGCACCTGCGTTTTTCCGCCGGTCTTGTCCGGCACGGCTCTGTCGAAATGGTTGTAGATCATGTTCGCCGCAACAAGCGCGATCAGAATCCCGGCTATGACAAGTATTTTCTTCATGCCCGAACCCCGCTTAAGGCTGCGTCGCCGACAGTGACGCGCCTGCTGTTTTTACTTTTTGCCCCCGTCCTTGCCGTATTTTTCGTCCCATGGAACGGCGATGCCGGACGGGTCATCCTGAAATTCCGATTCGATTTCGGCCAGCAGCTTGTCCAGTTCGTCCTGCTCCTCCTTCGAAACGTCGTCCCAGGGTCTGACCTGCGGCTGCGCCTGAGCGACCGGCTGGGCCGTACCGCGCCGGGTTGCGGAAAGCAGAGCCTTGGCCACTATCATTTCGCGCAGCTTCTGATTGTTGCGGCCAATCTGTTTGCGGACAAGCTGATTGAGCAGCTCGTTGTCGAACTCGCCCTGCAGAGCCGTCAGAGCTTTTGCGCTGAGTTTCTCTTTGCCCTTCAGGGTGACGGTGAAGCGCTCGCCTTCACGGTCCAGATGGACGTAACAGCGGTCGATGAAAATGAAGGCCGCCTGCTTCAGAATGTCCAGTGGGTATATGCTTTCGTCGATGCTGAAAACCACGCCGTTCTCAATGCTGCCGGCTTTGACTGCGCTTCCGGCGGCGGAATTTTCCCTGTTTGTCTTTGCCATTTCGAACAATGCCTCCTGTGCTTCGTGCTTTAATCTGTGACAGATTACGGCTTAATTTTTGATGATATGAAAAAGCGGCTCAAATTGCAAGCCGACTCGGGAGATTGAAAATCCCGGCGATGCAGTCCGTCGCACTCCGAAACGGCTGCGGATTATTGCACGTCCTGAGACATTGAAGCCGAATGCAGTCAATTTTTGCTGACAGGCTCAAGTTTCGAGGCCGCCGATCCAGTCTTTAAGCGACGGAATGCCGCGTTCGGCCAGAAAAGCGCGAATGCCGTCAACCATTTCGGGCATGGCGTAAGGATTGATGAAACTGGCCGTCCCCACCTGAACGGCGCAGGCTCCGACCAGCATGAACTCAAGAGCATCTTCAGGCGTCGATATTCCACCCATGCCGATTACAGGCACTTTCACGCGCCGGCAGACCTGCCATGTCATGCGCAGGGCCACCGGTTTTATGGCCGGACCGGAAAGTCCGCCGACCACGTTAGAAAGCACCGGACGGCGCGTGTTCACGTCAACAGCCATTCCGGTAAAAGTATTGACCAGCGAAATCGCATCGGCTCCGGCATCGACGACATGTTCGGCCATAAGCGCGATGTCGGTGACGTTGGGAGACAGCTTCACAATCAGCGGAAGGCGCGTCGCACGGCGCGAGAGCGCCACGACTTCGGCGGCCAGCTTCGGATCGACGCCGAACTGAATTCCGCCCTCTTTAACGTTCGGGCATGAAATGTTCATTTCCAGCATATGCACGCCTTCGACTTCGCTCAAGCGCGCCGCCAGTTCGGCATATTCGCCCGGCGTGCTTCCGAAAAAGTTTGCGATGCACACGGTGTCTTTCAGACTGCGTATGAAAGGCATTTTGTCGGATATGAACTTATCTACGCCCACATTGTTAAGGCCGATGGCGTTGAGCATTCCTGCCGAACATTCGGCGATGCGCTGCGGACGGTTGCCCATGCGGGGCTTGAGCGAAAGCCCCTTGGTGGAGATTCCGCCCAGAAGTCCGGGATCGAAAAACTCCTTCATGTCTTCGCCGTAGCCGAAGGTTCCCGACGCCGCAATTACCGGGTTTTTGAATTTCACTCCGGCTATTTCAGTCGATATGTCAACCTGTTCGGGCAGTATACTCATTTTGTGCTCCTGAAAAACAAAGCCTTTCAAATGCTCCGGCGCAACTCAGCCGTATATTTCGCGCGCATCGAAAACCGGGCCGTCCTTGCATACGCGCCGATATTCCCCCTTATGATTTTCGACCACGCAACCCAGACAGACGCCGAAGCCGCAACCCATGTGCGCCTCAAGCGACAGTTCGCAGGGCAGGCAGTACTGCGCCGCGATTTCCGCCACGCCGCGCATCATAACCTCAGGGCCGCATGAATATATTCTGACGTTCTCCTCCGGCTGCCCATCGAG
>JAKQSH010000178.1 GCA_029570245.1 Deltaproteobacteria bacterium
AACAACAGGATTAGTGAAGTATTATGCCGGC
The DNA here is from genome assembly GCA_029570245.1 of Deltaproteobacteria bacterium. GTDB lineage: Bacteria > Myxococcota_A > SURF-8 > SURF-8 > SURF-8 > JAKQSH01. The sequence continues at coordinate 32 of JAKQSH010000178.1, forward strand.
AAAGAGAAAATTCACTTGATCGCAGGCGCATTCCGAATATGATAGGTCAATCTTAAGGACGTATCCTTACATTCGAAGCGAAAGGAGATCACCTATGGCGGTTAACGTGGTGTGCGACATCGACAATCTGGTCGCGATAAAACATGTGCTGGTCAGCGTTTCCGACAAAACAGGTCTGGATACCTTTATTCCGGCTCTAATCGAAACCTGCCCGGACGTGGTAATTTATTCGACGGGCGGAACTTATACCGCTATTAAAGATATGCTAAAAGACAAAACCGCCGCACATCTGGTGCAGGTTTCCGATTACACCGGCCAGCCCGAAACCCAGGGCGGCCTGGTTAAAACGCTTGATTTCAAGATTTATCTCGGAATTCTGACCGAAAAATACAATCCGGCGCATCAGGCTGATCTGGCGCGCACTTCGGCAGTGGCCATCGACATGGTGGTCTGCAACCTCTACCCCTTCGCGAAAACAGTGGCCAAAGAAGGCGTTACTGTTGAAGAAGCCCGTTCAAACATCGACATCGGCGGGCCTACCATGGTGCGCGCCTCGGCCAAGAATTACCTGCGAGTGGCTTCGGTGGTCAACCCGGAGGATTATCCCGTCATAATCGAAAAGCTCAAGGCCGCAGGCGGCAAGCTCGATCTTAAGTCGCGCTATGAACTGTCGTGCAAGGCTTTTGCACACACCGCCGAATACGACAGTGCCATAGCGAAATTCCTGGGCGCCTACCCGCTCGAAAAAGTTCCAACCACTTACAATCTGATGCATAAATAAGCGACGAAAGAGGTTTGGCAATGGTAAAGGATTTAAAACAGACATACCACACCATTCTGGGCGATCATTTTCCGCAGAAAATGGAAATCGCCTTTTACAACGACAATGGAGAGCGCAGCGTATTACAATATCAGAAGGTGGGCTGGGAAATAGACGGTGAAGTGCGCGGCCTGCGTTACGGTGAAAACCCCGGCCAGGAAGCGGCGCTTTACCGTCTGGTCAACGGGAACCTGACTGTCGGCAATGTAAAAACCATTGCGCCGGGACGTTATCTGGTTTCCGACGCCGAGCTTCTGCAATTCGGAAAGCATCCAGGCAAAATAAATCTTACCGATGCCGACAACGCCCTGAATATTCTGCGTTATCTCACTCACAAACCGGCCTGCGCCATTATGAAGCACAACAATCCTTCCGGCGTGGCGGTTTCGGACAGCCTGGTTGACGCTTATGTCAAAGCCGACATGGCCGACCGCATTGCGGCCTACGGTGGCGCCATCGCATTGAACCGTCCCATCGACCGCGACACGGCCAAGGCCATTTCGGAGCGTTACGCCGAAGTCGTGGCGGCCCCCGGTTTCGAGGAAGGCGCAGTCGAAATCCTCAAATCGCGTCCCAATCTGCGCATAATGCAGATCGAAAACATGAACGCACTGGAAAGCTTCGCACCCGAAAAAGTTCTGGATTTCAAGAGCCTTATCGACGGCGGAGTTATAGTGCAGACTTCGTTTACGCCCGAAAACCGCAGCCGCGAAAGCTTCCTACCGGCCCAGTGCGAATTCGACGGCAAGCTTTATACCGTTGAGCGCCAGCCGACCGATGCCGAGTGGGACGACATGATTTTCGGCTGGATGGTGGAGGCGGGCGTCACTTCGAATTCGGTGATTTACGTAAAAGACGGCGTGACCGTGGGCATCGGCACCGGCGA
>JAKQSH010000186.1 GCA_029570245.1 Deltaproteobacteria bacterium
ATGCGACCTGGTTTTTGTGCCGCCGGAGTTTCATTTGTCGGCGGAAGAGGAGAAGGCGCGCTATGATTTTCACAGTCACAGTCTGGCCGATTCCGGCTACCGGAACTTTTTGAACCGGCTTTTTAAGCCGTTGGAAACGAAGCTGAGGCAATACCCACCCCGGCAGTCACTTCGTTCCAGCAGCCCCTCCCATGGAGGGGATTTTTTAAATTCCCCTCCGCCGGAGGGGTGCCCGAAGAGCGGGGTGGGTTTGGACGGCGCGCCGTTCCAATCCTTATCCGCTTTAATCGGGCTCGATTTCGGCTGCGGGCGCGAGCCGACGCTTTCGGTTCTGTTCGAGGAGGCCGGATTCCCCTGCGCCAACTATGACCTGCACTATTTCAACGATCCGGCGGTGCTGGAGACGCAGTACGATTTCCTGACCTGCTCGGAAACGATGGAGCATTTCCAGAATCCACGCAAAGAGTTCGAGCGTTTTCTGCGGCTGGTGAAGCCCGGCGGCTGGATCGGGATTATGACGCAGTTGCGCGACGAGGCGCCGTCGTTTGAAAAGTGGTTTTACAAAGATGACGCAACGCACCTCTGCTTTTTCTCGAAACAAACTTTCCAGTGGCTGGAAAAACGGTACGGCCCGCAGCTCGAATTTCATCCCGGCGGCGTCATCATTTTCCAGACATTGGAAAAGACAGCCCGCGAATCACACGAATAATCACGAATTTTTCAGGAGTGCTGATTCGAGAAGATTTGCGTGATTCGCTGGTTAATAAAAAAGCCGCTCCGGAAGTTCGGAGCGGCTTTCTGCTTTCCAAGCGGCTGAAACCTACTTGGTCTTCTTCGGAACAATCATCATGTAGATGTTGCGCCCCATCAGTTTCGGAGCCTGCTCAATGGTCGCCACTTCGGCGCAGTCGGCAATGATCCGCTTCATCAGTTCGAATCCGAGTTCGCGATGTGCGTTTTCACGTCCGCGGAACATAAGGGATACTTTTACACGGTCGCCGCCTTCGATAAAATCATGTGTATGGCGAAGCTTCGTCTGGTAGTCGTGATCGCCGATATTGACGTGGAATTTAACTTCTTTGAGCTTGGCGGCAATCTGCTTCTTCTTCTGCTCTTTCTTCTTCTTCTCCTGCTCAAACTTGAATTTGCCGTGGTCCATGATGCGGCAGACCGGAGGAGTGGTCGTGGCGGATATTTCGACGAGATCGAGACCCGCTTCGTGGGCGCGGATCAGTGCCTGTCGGGTCGGGATGATGCCCATCTGTTCGCCGTTTTCGTCGATACAACGAATTTCGGGCACGCGGATCATGTTGTTCATTCTCGGGCCGAACTCTCTGCGCGGCCGCTCTTTGTAATTCGGATTGCTAATAACTTCCTCCCGGTTGCTTTCTCTGATCAGCCTTTACTCTGCACGGCCTGTTTCACTTTTTCAACAAAATCAGCCGGCGTCATTACTTCCTGCGCGCCGCTGCGGTCGCGCACAGCAACTGTGCCGTTTTCAATTTCTTTGGCGCCAAGCACCAGCATATACGGCACTTTATCCATCTGGGCTGTGCGGATTTTTGCGCCGATTTTACCGGATTTACGGTCAACCGTTGCGCGGATATCCTGCTGACGGAGTTCGGCGGCCAGTTTGACAGCGGCTTCCGTCTGCTCTTCGGAAAGCGGCAGAATGCGGACCTGTTCGGGCGCCAGCCAGAGCGGAAACGCTCCGCTGTAGTGCTCGACCAGAATGCCGAAGAACCGCTCGATACTGCCGAACAGCGCGCGGTGCACCATGTAGGGCCGGTGCGGCT
>JAKQSH010000187.1 GCA_029570245.1 Deltaproteobacteria bacterium
TCCGAACCGGGAAGCAGCGGTGAAGGCAGCGGAGGCAGTGCCGACGCCGAAGCCGAAATTCCGCCGCAGAGCGGGAAAATAATGCCGCTTGACGAAAAAACTGCTGTCTGCACCGATGTTCTCGCTATCGAATGCCCCAACCTGCCGCCCGATCCGGCGACGGAATGCAGTATCGAAGAACTGGACGTCTGCGTCGGAATGGCACAGTTCACAGGCGAATGCTGGGAAGATAAAATCTGGCCTTACGAAATCATCGACTGCTGCAATGAATATCGCAGTTCACCGGACGCACTTGACACCATGTGGGAATGCTTCCAGAACTCAAGCTGCGATTCTGTAGCCGAAGATTGCTATGACGACATCCGGGAAGCCAATGTGGGCTTTGTAGATGAAAGCCAGGCGCTCGGCGGCGAAGACGGAGCAGGCGGAAACGAAGACGAAGAAAGCGCCGACGACGAAGATTCGGGTTGCAGCCAAACCGGCGGAACAATGCCATTTGCTCTGCTTCTGCTGGGACTGATCGCAATAAAAAAACACGCTGTACGTTTCTGACAGCTCAAAAAAACGCGTTTCATAAAAAACAGCCGGCAGGGAAAATTCCCTGCCGTTTTTCATTATTAATTATTATCAGGATTTTTCTTACAGCGAATCCAGGTCGGCCAGAACCTTCGCGGCATGCCCGGCGGCCTTGACGTTTTCATAACTTTTTAAAATGCGCCCTGCCCTGTCCAGCACAAAAGTGCTGCGCTTGACGCCTTTGAAAATTTTTCCATACATGCTCTTGTCGCCGATGGCCCCCAGAGTGTTTATCAGCGAAGCCTCGCTGTCGCTCCAGAGCGGAAAATCCAAAGTGAATTTCTCTGCAAATTTCGCATGAGATTTTACGGAATCTTTAGAAACTCCAACGACACCGTACCCCTTATGCCTGAAATCTCCCAGAAGCGAATTGAACTCGGCGGCTTCGACCGAACAGCCGGGAGTGTTGTCTTTGGGGTAAACATAAAGAACGACTCCTTTTTCTCCGACGATATCGCTGAATTTCCTGACTTCTCCGCTCTGATCAGGCAACGCACAAAGCCCGATTGCATTTGTATCTTTCATTGCATATCTCCTTTTAAAAGGCGAAAAATCGCCCGGATGAAACAATGCTTACCTATAAGAAGTTATGGCGTAAACAGCCGGGGTCAAGCATCGGCTTTGAAATTATTGAGTGCGGGAAAGACCTGAGAGCAAAAACATTGAAAGATACTGAGCGCGCGCGACTCTTTATCCGGCAGAACGCCTTCTCAACACAAGAAGCAACGCGCACAACAGTATAAACGCCGCCCCCTGCGGAACATCGGACATCCCGCAGACTCCGCTGGAACTTGTACTTTGAAGCGCGCCAGGAGTGTTGCCTTCGTCTTTTTCCTCATTTTCGGAAACTGACGATTCGGAATCGTTATCTGCAAGCGCAACATCTCCGTCTGATTTCTCCATATTTTCAGATTCTCCATCCTCAACGACTGTTTCGTTCTCAAAAAAATCACCGTCAGATTCAAATCCATCGCCACCGACCTCAGAATACTCGGTTTCTGAATCTTCAAGCAATTCACCGTCCGCTTCAAAAAGCAACTCTTCGTCGATGTCAATGTCGCCATCTGGAGTAACGGCATCTTCATCTGCCGGAGGCGTTTCCGCATCTCCATCTGCGACTTCATCAGCGGTGATACTTATGTTGATCGTTATTACGGCACTCTGTCCCGTAAGCGCCGGAACAAAAACAAGCTGCTCCTGTATTTCCTGACCGGCTTCTTTCTGCTCGGCATCGAAAACAAGATTTATGCTCACTTCATCATCAACGCCCAAAGTTCCGTTGAATGGTGAAGGGTAAATCCAGTATTTCCAGGTGCCGTCAAGGCTCATTCCCCAGTCGGTCGCAAAATCCCCGCAATTCTGAAGTGTAATGGCAATCGGCGCAGACTCGGTGCCTTCTTCCACTTCTACATTAAGAATGGAGGGAGACACACACAATGCGACATCGCCTTCGACTCCGGGGATGGTCGGAGGATCAACCCGCAGCCAGTCGGCGGTGACGGTGGCGAAGCAATCGGTTCCGCGCCGGATTTTTATATATCCGTCAATACCCCAGTCGGTATTCCAGCTGTTTTTTGCTATCCAGGTGTTGTCTGAATCGTCCCATCCTACCAGAGCCACAACATGATTCGGAGGATTGGTAATAAGGTTGCAGGTTTCACTGGAGCCGACATAAACGCCGCCCGAATAACTGTAGAACCCGGAAGTAACTTTCATCGTTACCGGCAGCGGGCCGTTTAAAAGCTCTTCCTTCAGCTCCTGTTCGGTGGGGTTCATTATAATACCCCAATCCGAAATTTTTACTGCGCGCGCCTGCCAGTCGTTGCAGGTCAGATTGCACTCCAGTTCCTCGGCTTCGTAAGGAAAACAGGCTTCGTCTGGAATGCCGGAAGTCTTAAGGTAACCAAGAACTTCTTCAGCCATACCGCCGTCGTCGCAACTGCCGGCGCCGCATGAAACCATATGCTGTTCCGACAGGTCGTAATCGAACTCAGAATCGTCCAGGTAAATATTCATGGCGGCTTCAAGAGCGGCCAGAGTTCCGAAAGTCCAGCACGATCCGCAACCGTCCTGATCGCGGACAGGACTCATCCAGTCTTTTCCGTCAAGATTATGCCAGCTGAACTGCGACGGCAGTGTTTTTATTTTTCCATCCGAAGGCGGGCGCCGGGCGTATTTCAAAAGAGGCAACAAGTCAAGATGCGTATTTTCGACCATATCGCGCAACTCCGAAATGCGCTGATCATCCAGAGTATTTCTTTCCTGCGCAGACACCACGGAAAACAATAAAACTATGGCGATGAACAGCAACGCTGCAATAATATTTCTCATTTTAACTTCTTTCGATTGCCCTTTTTTTAAAAGCTGCCTGCTTTCAATATTCTGCCGCCGCCATAAATATCAAACGGCGCAATGATTATGTCAGAAACTGCACAATATGTAAACAGATATGCAGAATGTTAACAATAAACGCATATGGCGGAATTTACGATTATGCATTGAACACAGAAGAAAATTCAGATGTAAACAGTTGTCAAATCGAAGAGTTGCACAATAATCAGGTTTCACCGTGAGATGCAGGCTCTGAAAATTCAATAATCTTGACAATAATGCACCTTCACAATAGTATTTATTGAGAATAGAAAAGGCTGCCGTTTTTAAGGGTGTGTCTTTCTGTGTCATTTTGATCGCAACACGTTGAAACGAACAGCAATTTCGCCTTTGGGGCCGTATTTTACAGAGCACTGAGTGTTGAGCATAAATTGGACTCTGATATATACCAACAATTAATAGCCATAGTAATCTGCCTGATAGTATCCGCCATATTTTCGGCCACCGAAACGGCACTAACAACTTTCAGCCCCGGAAAAGTTCACCAGATGATGGAGGCGGGTAAAAAATCCGCATTGCTTGACCTCTGGCTGAAATCGCCCAATCAGGTCCTTACAGCAATACTGATCGGCAACAACATCGTCAATATTCTGGCATCCAGCCTCGCGACCGGGATTTCATACGATTATATGCACTCGCTCGGTTTTGCCCAGAGAGACAGCCTGGCGATAGGCATTGCAGTCGGAGTAATGACACTGGTAATTCTCATATTCGGAGAAGTCGTTCCCAAAACGTTCGCAAAACACAACGCTGAGAGACTGATTCCGATATTTATCATAACATATCTTGTTTACTATGTTTTCTGGCCTCTCACGAAAGTCCTGGTATATCTCAGCCGTCTGATGGTCTACCTGGGCGGCGGCAAATTTCACCATGACGGCCCGCTGGTTACAGAAGAAGAGCTGGAATGGATGATAAGGCGCGGAACTCAGGATAAAAGCCTCGACAACGAAGTCGGTAAAATGCTGACCGGCGCGCTTGATCTCGACGACACAATCGCGCGCGAAATCATGGTTCCCCGCACAAAAATGGTCATGTTCGAGGTCGGCGACAGCCTGGATGAAATATGGGCCATACACAAGGAGCATAATTTCAGCCGCTATCCGGTATATGAAGAAACCCCTGATAAAGTAGTTGGTATTTTCTATGTAAAAGACCTGCTGACTTTCATGCGCGAGCCGCAGAACAGACCTTTTTCGCTGAAACTCCTGATGCGCCCCGATCCGTATTTCATACCGGAATCTAAAAATGTCGGCGAAATATTAACCGAACTCAAACGGCGCAAACTGATTATAGGCATAGTAATAGACGAATTCGGCGGGCTGTCCGGCATGCTTACGCTTGAAGATATCCTCGAAGAAATGGTTGGCGAAATATGCGACGAATACGACGAAGACGAATTGCCTCTTCTTGAAGAAAAACAGAACTGTTTCCGACTTCAGGCTGAGCTGGCGCTTGAAGACCTGCAACAACATCTGAACCTGCATCCGGGGTTCCCGGAAGAGCGCGGATACGACACTGTCGGCGGCCTTCTTATGGACCTAGCCGGAAAAATACCACAGGCCGGCGAAGTCATAATATGGCCCAAAGCCGGAAACGGCGATAATGAAGACGAAGACGAAAACATGCCGCCTTCTCCTCAACTGCGCTTTACGGTGATTTCTGCCGAAGAAACTCGCATCAACGAAGTCCGTCTTGAACTGCATTACCCAAATCCGAACGTTGCGGATTAAACAGATCACTTTCCCATATTATATTTCCACAACAGCCATCAAGCGTCGTTTCGCTCATCTTCTTGACAAAAATGCAGGCTTGCCCGATTCTCAGAAGATTGAAAGGGAACGCTGCAGTGATGCAGTGCAAAAAAATTCAGGAGGATCACATTGAGGCGTATCGCCTTTTACGGCAAGGGCGGAATCGGAAAATCGACGGTGTCGTCAAACATAAGCCTGCTTTTTTCGCAGAGCGGCAGGAAGGTTCTGCAGATCGGCGCCGACCCCAAACACGATTCTTCGCAACGTCACATTGACGCCGACAGAATAATAACGGCAATGGACGTCTTCTCCAGGCGCTCAGTAAACGACGCGGGAGAAATATTCAAAGACGCGCTGATGATCGGACGCAACGGTGTACATTGCATCGAAGCGGGCGGCCCGGAACCCGGCACCGGCTGCGCCGGACGCTCCATTTCTCTGCTGCTGGAAATGTTCGATCTGCACCGGGATTTCATAAACAGCTACGACGTGCTGATTTACGACGTGCTGGGCGACGTTGTTTGCGGCGGTTTCGCGACTCCGATACGCCTGGGACACGCCGAAGAACTGTACATCATCACGTCCGGCGAACCCATGTCGCTTTATGCCGCCAACAATATTATCAAAGGTTTTCTCAACCTGGCGTCCTCCGGCAGAATAGCCGGCATTGTGGCAAATCTGCGCGGAGCCGGACGCGAAGCTGAAATAATTGAACGGTTTTCGAAGGCCGTACAGGTTCCAGTCGTTGCATTTCTGGAACGCGACGAAACACACCTGGACGCCGAACTGCACGGAATGACGGCGGTCGAAATGTACCCCGACTCCACAGCCGCCACAGCCTGCCGCAGACTTTTCGAAAGCATCGACAGCCGTTTGACGGCTCCGGCAGAAAATCCGCACCCTCTCGAAGCTTCCAGCTGGAGCGACTTTATTAAAAGCATCCGCCACAGCGGCGGAACAGAGAGATAATACGCATGGCCGCCCTGCCCCGCATGGATCAGTATTTTGCACGACTGGCTGAAACGCTCCGCAGCGCAGGCCTGGACTGCCGTTACATCATGCCTTCCATGCAGGGCGACCTGCTGCTTTCATTCCATGTAAGAGGGAAGGAAACCCGCTTTCTGTGGCGCAGCGATCCGATGCACCTCGATGAGTCGTCCGCCGGAGTGCTGATGGGCAGACCGTTTCTGTGCCCGGCAGGCTTCACAGTTGCAGAACGTCTGAGTTTTATGCATGAATTCGCACTGGCGCTTTCGAAAGCCGGACAGGATGCAATACAGGCCCTTGACCGTCGCAATCGCAACACGGTGAATGTTCCACGCTGCGCAGAAGGCGTGCGGCAACTGGCGGCGCAATATCTTCAGATCGGACGCCCATTCTGGGGAGAGTATGTTCTTACAGAAGTTGAAGACAGCGGAGAAGATAATCCGTTGTTCATTTTCCGCTTCGCTTCTCCACAATACAAAATTGTACTGGCGTTTATACCGGATAAGCACAAGCTGCCAGGCGCAGAAACACTGGCGGACACGCCTCTGGGATTGCTGTTCATATTACAGGACGAACGTCCGCCGGAAGAACGCGGCAGACTTCTGCAACAGCCGGAACGCGGAATGGCCTGGCTGATGGCGGTCAGTATTCATTCTGAAATGCGCTGGACCGATCCGCTGCCTGAACTCGATATCGAAGACAAAGGCGATCAGCCCGGGCCGGGACAATCCATGCAGGAAATCGAACAGTTACCGCAGTCGTTTTCGGAAAAGCTGTTTCAGACATGGGATTTGTGGGCCGGACGCCAGGACGACTTTTTTGCGAACTGGGGCAACGATGATCTTTTTTATCTTTCGCTGCTGCACTCGCCCGGAGTTGCACACATCGCCCACGGCGGGCGTGAATGCCCGGCTGGAACGCCGCAGTTTTTCGACCCGCTTGAACACAGAACGCCTTCGCCGTTCAGGTTTTCGATGTATCCGGGAATGATAAAAGATTTCAGTTTTTCGGATGTTGACGACAAATCCACCATTTTCGGCGGCGAAGCCCGTCTGCGGGAAATCCTTGACCAGCGTTCGGAAAAGAATGACGAAATGCTGCTTGTTACGCACCACTGCGAATATCTTTACACCGGCGACCGCGCCCGCGATATATGTGAAAAACATCCGCTGGCCTGCACCGGGCACATTCGCTATCTGCTGCCGCCCATGCCGCAATTCGTCAGAGCCGCACGAGAACTGAACTGGTGGGAAGGCGTAGTCAAAAGCATCCCGAAAAACGCAGAAAAGCACAAACGCTCCGTAAATCTTATAGGACTGGCGGCGTCCGGCGATCCTTACGGACAGGAACTGGCAGATATGCTGAACAAAGTCGGAATAACGGTAAACAGTCTGTTTTATCCGACAATTGAAACGACGAAACTCAAGGACTTCGATGCGGCTGAACTTTGCGTAATGCGTCCCTGGGCTCCGGTGCGCCGGGTTATAGGGGAACTGCTTGCAGCTGGAGGCTTCAGCCTGGTCGAAATACCTGCGCCATATGGAATCGAAGGCAGCGTTCGCTGGATGACGGCGATTGACGCTGCATTGCAGTCCGGCGAAAGTTCTGTGGAAAAACTCGAAGAAGCCGTTGAAGAAACAAAGCTGCGCATGGAAAAAATGTGCAGCGAAGCAGCTCAATATAAAGCGGCGTTCGTAATGCGCGGTGAATTTGTAAAAGACCTCACTCGGCCTGAATTCTTTTTCGGCCTCGATCCTCTGGCGCTGCTGCACGAATTCGGATTCGAAACCGAAATTTTTTCACTTGGGCAGACTGTCGGCAGAACTGAAATAAATCTGCCGGAAAGCGCAAAGATCACCGAGCTTGAGCCGGAAACAAACATCGTTGAAGTCCTGAAATCCAGCGACTGCAATATTGTGTACAGCGACCATGAACGCAACAGTCTGATTTCTCAGGCCGGAAAAACAGCTTTCAGCATATTCGACATTCGCATGGGATTCAAAGGTGCGGAAGAAACACTGCGCGTTCTGCTCAGCAAAGCCCGCATGAAATTTTACAGCCGCTACGGCGCATATCTGGGGCGAAGCCATGGGTGATTACTCCATCAGAACCACGCCGACCTTCATTGACGGCCTGCTGATGGCTCTGAACGGCATCAGCGACGCGGCACTGGTGATTGACGGCAGCGACTGTGTGTATGAACAGCTTGACCGCGCAATGAAGAAGCACGACTGTTTCGGCGGGTTGAAAAACGTTGCAGGCAGACTGCGCCTTTCATCTTCAGGCATCGAGCACGTCACGGCGCTTCTGGGCACCGAACAGGCGCTGGCAGCACGCATTGTGGAAGTTGCGCGAAACGACAACCCGCAGTTGATTTTCATTGCTCAGCTTCCCCTTATGAAGCTGATGGGCAGCAACATGCATTCGGTGGCGCGAAAAATCGCACCGGAACTCAAAATGCCGCTGATAGTGCTCGACCCGCGCCGCATGAACCGCGACTACC
>JAKQSH010000190.1 GCA_029570245.1 Deltaproteobacteria bacterium
TCGCCGGTAGTACAGGGATCACCGTCATCGCACTCGGTGCCGTTCTCGGCCTTCTCCTGCATACAACCTGCTCCGTCCTGACAGACTTCCGGGTTGCAGGGGTCGCTTACGTCGCAGGCTGTCGGCTCAAGATAATTGGTGCCTTCCGAGTTGCATATCATCTGGTGGCTGCCGTCGTAGCAGTATACTCTGCCCGGCGAACACGGAGGAACGTCGCACACTGCGCCGTCCGGCCCGTTAACGCAGATTTCAATCGGCGAGGTGCAGGTGATCGGAGTGCCGACGCTTTCACCGTCCTCGTTGCAGTAAACATACTCGTGGCTGCCTTCTGGCCAGCAGATCATTTCTCCGGGCGTGCATTTGGGAACGCATTTGGCCGACTCATCGTCTGCCGGAGCCGTAGCCGGCGGACATTCTTCGACACCATGCCCAAGGACCAGAAGCGAAGCGGTTCCGCTGCCGACAGCGGGGTCGTTGCTTGTAATTCCAATAATGGCAGTATCGTCAAACACTTTCTCCGGGTCGTAAACCACCACGAATTCTTCAAAGTCTCCGGGTTCAAGCGTGCTGCCTATAATGTCTTCGTGATTTCCGATCTCGAAATGATTGTTCGAGTTGGAAATGAAATAAATGTTTTCAATGTCCAGAGGACCATCGCCCTGATTGGAAATGTTCACAATCACGCTCTCGCCGTCACGCTGGTAGAGCAGATAACCGAAATTAATCTCCGGCGGCTCAACTTCAAGCATGGGAGCGACACAGTTGGCAGAGAGGTTGATTGTCGCGACATCGTCCGCTTCGCGGACTTCGTCGGTGGCGATGATGCGCATCTGCTGCTCGGCAAGACCGCGCTCGCAGGCTTTGTATGAAATAAAACAGGTTTTAGTGTTTCCGACTTCGATCTGGAATGGAGTTTCGCATTGGTTCTGAATGTCGAAGTAAAAATCAAGCTCTTCCGCATTCACGAATTCCATCGACTTGACGGTAAGCGCCTGCATGGAATCGTCGGTAATCGGCTCGGCCTTGATTACGATTTCCTTGTGAACCATTGAAGAATTGTCGCAGTCCATCAATACGTCGCCCCACGCAATCGAATCGCCAGCTGGCTCGATAATGGCCATCCGGGTTTCACCTTTACCGGATTTGCCTTTGAGAGGGATTTCGCGCCTTTTATTAGCCTTGACATCATCGTTGGATATAACCAGAAGCACACCTTCGTCTTCCAGCAAGTCTTGAGGCTCATATTTTATAGAGACACTTATGGGGTTGAACGGATTCAGAGTGATCGGAAAGCTCAGACTGTCGCTGATAACGCTGAACTCGGTCGTAGTGCCCGCTTCAGGCGTTACATTGTAAAGAATCAGCGGCTGCTCGCCGACGCTGTTGATTGTGAGCTTGCGGGTGTTGCTTTCCCCGAAAGGCACAAAGCCGAAATCCAGACTGTTGTCTTCGATTTCGATACTGATGCAGCTGTTGATACACTCCGTCGGTTCCTCTTCGTCGCCGTCTTCCTGTGTATTTTCAGGATCAGGGTCCGGGTCGCCGCCGATGGGAGTGTCGTAATCGGCATCGCCGTTGTCGTTTCCGTCACCGTCGGTGTTGTCATTTACCGACGAGCCGGAACATGCGACGAAACACAACACTGCCGCCGAGAGCACTACAAACGCAAGCAGACGGAAACGGTACATATGTTTTGCTCCTGCTACCAGAAAGACTGTCTTCCACCGGTCCCCGAATAAACCATAACCTTCCAATATATAACAGTTTTTTCGAGCCTGTTCAATTTAAAAATGCTTATTTGTCGGGAGACTCTGGATATTTCGTGTAGTTTATGCTATCATGCATGTAATTACGATGAATTTCTGCTTCGGGAAAAGGCTTGAAATCTTATCTGGTAAAATTGCTGATAATCACTTTTGCAGTCCTGACGGTCTGTATGTCAAGAGGTCTGTACGACACTTATCAGGAATACAAAGAGGTGAGAGCCGCCCATCAGGACCTGGAAGAAAAGCTGGTTTTCGAACGCTACGAAAATTCCCAGCTTGACAAAGAGCTTATCAGTCAGAAACAAATGGATGCGCTTTACGAAGATATCGCCCGCAGCGAGCTGAAAATGGTTCATCAGGGTGAAGAAGTCTTTATTATAAAACTGCCCTGAACAGCACACCAACCGAAAAACAGAAATACCTCAGAGTGTCTTCAGGAGCCAGAGCATCTGCTCCATGGCGTCCATCAGATGATGGGTCAGATAACCGGAATAATACGGCAGGAAAAGGGCTGTCGAAACAAGTCCGGCGCCTATCATTACGATAAAACCGACCACAAAGATGTTCATCTGAGGAACTGCACGCGCCATCATCGACATTCCGGCGTTGACGAACAGCACAACCGCCAGCATGGGCAGAGAAATAGTAAAAGCTATCACGAACATACCGGCGGCGGATTTCATAATGAATTCAACAAAACCGTCGCTCAAGGTCCATTCGCCCAGCGGCAGCAGGCGATAGCTTTCGGCCAGTCCTTTTATAAGCAAAACATGACCGTCGATTGCGATGAAAAAAGCCAGAGCCAGCAGATAAAAAAAGTTCGAAAGCACGGATGCCGAAGTCTGATTCTGCGGATCGACCATTTCAGACATCGAAAAGCCCATCTGCGGAGCCAGAATGGCACCAGCCAGACCCAGAGAATGAAAAGTCATGGCTACTATCATTCCCATTCCCAGACCGGTCAGGAATTCGCGCATTGCGTATATTAACATCATTTCAATATTGCTGTCTTCCACAACACCGCCTACCTTCAGGCCGAATTGCAGCAGAATTGAAATGGCAATAACCAGCACAGCCTTGACGCGGGTGGGAATGACTGCGGCGCTGAAGACAGGGGCCAGCAGGAACAGACCGCTTACGCGGGCGCTGATAAAAATAAAAGGCAGATAATTGTTAAGCAGCTCCGCCAGCGGCATAATGAAAACCTATTTCACCATCTGTGGAATCATATC
>JAKQSH010000191.1 GCA_029570245.1 Deltaproteobacteria bacterium
GCAGCGCATCGAAGAAATGACTTCGGCCTACGGTAAATAAAACTCTTGAGAATGAGCATCCGAAAACGCCCGCAGCTTTTCCGCTCGCGGGCGTTTTCGCTGTTGCATATTGAAGGCCGGTCAGCGTGATTCTTGAAAAGGATTCGGAATGCTGATAAGCTTTTGCAGTTGAAACTGTTTTTCTGCTTCTGAAAAGAAAAATGAGCCGCAAAGGAAAAATACATATTGCATTTCGCATTACTGGCGCTGCGCTTACGGTGACGGCCATTCTTGTTGTTGCTCATTTTTATTTCGGAACGTCGGGTCTGGCTTTTGACTGGAAAGAAATAATTCCTGGTCTTTCATATGCAGACGCCGCCTCCGAAGGTTCAGGGCTCACAGACAGTTTTCATCTTCAGCTGTTCCTTGTCGATCTCGATTTGTTCCGCGTAAAGGCAGGTGATGCTCGTTCGTATGGCAAGGGTATGAAAAAAGCTTTTGTGCACGAAATGGCGACTCGCAGCGGTGCTGTGTTGGTTGTGAACGGGAGTTTTTTCGATGAATTCGATCGTCCATTGGGTCTGGTTATTTCCGAAGGCAAAATTCTCAATCCTTTCCGGCGCGCCGACTGGGGCGTGCTGTATGTCAGCGACGGCAGAGCCGGTCTGCTGCATACGCGCGATTGGAATGAACGCAAGCCGGAAAATGTGGACTTCGCCATTCAGGTCGGGCCGCGTATTGTTGTAGGCGGCAAACCCACAACTCTGAAGAATCAGGTCGCCAGGCGTGCTCTTATCGGAATAATGAACGGCGGTAAAAAACTGCTGGTCGCCATTACCGACAAGGGCAGGGCGGAATCGAACGAACTTGCGCGACTGATAGCTTCCATGGGATGCAGCGACGCCGTTATGATGGACGGCGGACCGTCAGCTCAATTGTACGCTGAAGCCGGAAGTTTCAGAATGGATGTTCCCGGTGGCTGGGGGGTGCCGATTGGGGTTGCATTCTTTCCAGAAAAATAATATGTAGGTGTCCGTCTGGAAAAAGCCGACGACAGCTTTTCACTGTCGGCTTGAATCAGTTTTGTGGAGGATTCTGCATGGAATTTATTACAAGTCTGCCTGTCTGGCTGCTGTCAGTTCTGATCTTCTTTTCGCGTGTTATGGACGTGTCGCTGGGCACGATCCGCACCATTTCCATCGTCGGCGGGTGGATCAAGCTTGCTGTGGTACTGGGCTTTTTTGAAGTTCTGCTCTGGATAGTAGTTGTGGCGCAGGTAATCGACCGCATGCATGAAAGTCCATGGCTGATGCTGGCTTATGCCGCCGGCTTCGCCGCCGGAAATGCCGTAGGTATCATGGTTGAACAGCGTTTGGCTTTCGGTTCGGTGGTTATCCGAATGATTAGCACCGATGAGGGCGAAAGAATTGCCGATTACCTCAGAAATCAGGGGCATATCTGCACCACATTCAACGGACTTGGGCGTGACGGCGAAGTGAAAATGATTTATGTTTCCAGTCAGCGCAAAGAGGCAAGCAATATTCTTGCTGCTGCTCAGGAAATAGACCCGGCGCTTTTCTATGTAATAGAAAGATCAAGTGAAAGCGGCCACCGCCTGCATCGCCGCACAACCGGACTTGCTACTGGGTGGCGATCCGTCATCAAGAAAAAATAGGAACAACAAAACACTGCGCACTGCCGCTTCCGGGATGGTATTATTTCAGGCATAAAAATATCCGTTCGGCGGGAGTCTGTTATGCGCAAAAAATTATCAGTGCTTTTAATGGCGTCGCTTTGTGCGCTGTTCCTTATTTCATTTCAGTCCTGCAAAGCGGCAGGCTTTATTGCTTATCTTATAAGTCCCGATGCTCCTGCATACAACGGAGTGCTCAAACTCGACGGTCTGTCAGCTCCGGTTGAAGTGGTGTTCGACGCATATGCCGTTCCTCATGTAAAAGCCCAGCGCGAGGACGATCTGTTTTTCGCCACGGGCTATCTGCATGCCCGTGAGCGCCTATTTCAGATGGAACTGCTGCGCCGCGTTTCATATGGCAGGCTGTCCGAGCTTTTCGGCAATCACCCGGACGAAACCGGTTCGTTTTTCAGGGATACTCTGGCTGTTGACCGCTGGATGCGTGTGGCCGGGCTTGGGCAGATGGGCGACAAACTGGCCGATCGCATGAACGCCCATGACCGCAGGCTTGGCGAAGCCTACGTGGCAGGCATAAATGCTTTTATACGCAAGGGAAACATTCCTATAGAATTCGATATGCTGGAAATCCGTCCCGAAGCCTGGACCGTAGGAAACGTAATGGCGATTGTGCGTTTGAACGGCTGGGGACTGAGCCTGAATATGCAGTTCGAAATGCTGCGGCTCATTCTTGAAAGTGAAATAGGTAAAGAGCAGACAGAGGAAATCTTTCCATCATTCATGGATCACCCCGGCCCGTACATCGTAGAGCGCAGTGACCGGGACTACCGCAAGCTGTGGAAGCGCGACGAAAGCGGTCAGGTCGTCTGGCTTGATGAAGACGGTCTTGAATCTGCTCCTTCCGGTGACAAAGGAGATGAAACGCCGGCCGAACTGAAGAACGTCCCGAAAAAACAGGGACGGCTTGATATGAATGATTCGAAAGATTATGGCAGAAGCGCTGCAAGCATTCTGGCAAGTTATGCTGAGGCCTTTGACGACGCCCGATATATTCACAACGCAGATGCATCGAACAACTGGGTTATAGGTCCAGGACGATCGAAAAGCGGTAAACCCATACTGGCGAACGATCCGCATCTGATGCATACCGTTCCGGCGACATTTTACGCCATGCATTTAAGCATGCCCGGTCTTGATGTGACAGGCGTGACTCTGCCTGGAACGCCGGTGGTGGTGCTGGGGCACAATCGCAATATCGCATGGGCGCTCACGACGACATTTGCAGATACTCAGGACTTGTATCTCGAAAAAATCGACCCGGAAAATCCGGACAGATACATGACGCCGTCCGGGGCGGAAGCGTTCAGAGTTGAGGAACAGGAAATCAGAGAGAAACTCGAAGACGGAAGCTTCCGCACTCACACTTTGAAATTGCGCTATACGCGCCACGGAGTAGTGCTTAACGATGCTGTGCCATCAATGGACGGAAAGCTGCCTGTAATTGCCATGCGCAGCACCATGGACGAAATGAGCAGCGGCGATCTGGATGCCGCTATGCGCGTTGCATGGGCAAAAGACCTGGAAGAATTCCGCGATGCGCTGCGAGGCTGGACTGTTCCCATTCAGAACTGGGTTGCGGCCGACGACGGCGGAAATATCGGATATTTTCCTGCCGGT
Source organism: Deltaproteobacteria bacterium (assembly GCA_029570245.1). GTDB lineage: Bacteria > Myxococcota_A > SURF-8 > SURF-8 > SURF-8 > JAKQSH01. The sequence goes on from JAKQSH010000191.1 coordinate 3,308, forward strand.
CTGGTTCCGGTAAGAGAAGATTTCGACGGCAGCAGGCCGGTTCCAGGTTGGAGCGGCGAATACGAGTGGAAGGGCTTCATTCCATACGAGAGGTTGCCGCAGTTGTGGAATCCTCCTTCCGGCAGAATCGTTACGGCCAACAACAAAGTTCTGCCGCCTCAGGACTATCCTTACACTTTTGCGCTGGATGTCATGTCAGGTTACCGCTCGGCGCGTATTGCGGAAATGCTTGACAGTCAACCGAAATGGTCGGCGGATGATATGCGCCGTATGCAGACAGATGTGCATTGCAAACAGGCCGATCGCCTTTTGCCGATGCTGCTGGCTGTGCTTGGTAAGGCCGCCTTGCAGGGCCGGGAGAAAGAGGCTTTCGAAATCCTTAAGGTGTGGAACAGAGAAGCCGACATCGAAAGCGTCGGTGCGACTCTGTTTCACTCCACTTATCGTGAGATGTGGGAATTGACATTGAAAGATGATCTGTCGGACGATTTATACCGTCTGCTGAATACAATTCAGCTTGAATACGGTTTCTTCGACCGTATCTGGGAGCTA
>JAKQSH010000117.1 GCA_029570245.1 Deltaproteobacteria bacterium
CTTGTCACCAACAAAACCCACCGCACATCTGCAGGTGTGTGTCTCGCCATCGTCGTTGACGAGGCACTCCGTCATGTTGGGCTGAGTGCAAGGATTGGGAATGCAGGGATTATCCCCGGCAGGCACGCAGTCGCCGTTCCCATCCTCGTAATAACCTTCATCGCATTCACAGGCATAGCTTTCTCCAAGCGTTATGCAGACCGAGCGGTTTTCATCGGTACAGGGATTCGGCTGACATGGATTGTTCGGATCGACGATGGTGTCTTCCGGGACACAGGCTTCACCGTCGGCTTTGTATTTTTCGGCACAGCTGTCACAGAGATCGCCGGTATAACCGGTGTTGCATATGCAGGTCGGAGCGCCTTCGCTGATGATGCATGCGCCGCCGAGGCCGCATGGGTTGGGGTGACAGTCGTTGTCCTGCACGCATTGCAGATTCTCTTCGATGTAGCCTTCTGCGCAGGAATCGCACAGTACACCGGCATAACCGGTATGACATACGCAAAGCGCCTCGCCGCCGTTTTCGGCGCATACGCCGTGGATGCAGGGATCGTCGGCACAGGGCGAACCCGGTACGCAAAGGAGATTCTCGACATGGTATCCTGTGGCGCAGACTTCACAGCGTGTTCCGGCATAGCCGGTTTCGCAGATGCAGGCCGGCGCGCCGTTCTGCATCACGCAGTCTCCATGCATGCAGAAATCGGCTGTACATTCGTCGGCAGTGCAGGTAAGTCCGTCCGAAGAGTAGCCGTCCTCGCAGATGCACACGGCCACGCCGTTCTGATCGGCGCACCTGCCATGATCGCCGCAGTTAATGCCGGAGCAGACTTCGCTTCCGTCGCCGGAACCGCCAGTGTCCAGACAGCCGGAGTTGAGAACCATTATCGACAGCAATAAGAACAACACATATTTTTTCATTTCGTTTCTCCGCCGGAAGAAAAGCTGCAATAAATTCCACTGCGACCATATCGGTCAATTCATTAATATATCATTAACATCAAAGACGGTGAAAGAGCAAAATCCACTCATATTGTCAGAATTGAAAAGTTCTCTGAGAACGAAGTCGTTTCATCCGGCGACTATCGCTTGTCTGAAAGCGCTGAATATTCGGTCCGAAAAAAACCTTCACGAAAATCAGAAGTTGACCCGCGACATTCGGTACCGTAGAATTGATAAATTAAATGATACGGCTCATTATCTGACAAAAAACAAACGACATGGGTTACAAGAGATGAACGGAAAGAATCACCGCAGGCTCGCATGTTCTTTATTTGTCTTCATACTGCTGTTTTCAGCCGCTCAGGCCGCAGCTCAGAACTGGGTCGATGGCCAGATCGCGATCATCGAAGATAAAACCGGACTGATACTGCCGCAGGGCGGCATGTGCGACAACATGCTTTTTGCAAACCCGCCATGCATGAATCACGCCGCCGCCGCATTTTATGCCGAACATCCCGACAACTACGACATGCTGATGTTCTTCACTCCTCAGACGGTTCTTATGAACATGCAGATGGGATTTCCGGTGCAGAAAGCTGCCGAGGGCATAGGGCTTGACGGAAGCATACATCCTTACAACCCCGCGATGTTTGGCTCCGCCGGTCGCCTGCGTCAGTGCGTGAAAATGGGAACATTAAGTGCACTGCCCAACAATCCGGGCGATCTTGTTTCCGGATTATTACAGATCACCGGCACGGAATTGATGGCGCACGAAATCGGACATCAGTGGCTGGCCTGGATTATGGTGGATCATAACGACGGTCAGGGACCTCTGGGCGTTCTGCGCGGCTTCGAGAGCGACAAGCCGAATGGTCACTGGTCGTGCTGGTTCAACAATCACGGCTCCGTGATGTATGGCGGAAACATCGAAGACAACGGCGACGGAACTTATACCGATCACGGCGGAGACCGCAGATACAGCCAGCTTGACCAGTATCTCATGGGCCTGCGCAGCCCGGAAGAAGTCGATCCGATGTTTTATATAAAGGTTGACGGAACAAACGAAGGCTGCGCTTCGGTACCGGTCGGCCCAGGAGGCACAAGGGAACTGACAGGTCCGCGTGTGGATTTCGGCATCGAAGACATAATTCGCGCCAACGGCCCGCGCAATCCGGCCACAGACATATGCCATATAAAAATCGGCTTCGCCATAGTATACAGCACCGGCTTCCCGCCTTCAGTGGCCGACATCGCCAAGGTTGAAAACTACCGTCAGGCCATTGAAGCATGGTGGCCGGAAGGCACAGACGGGCGCGGCTCGCTGGACACCCGCCTTGACGGCTGCGGCACCGGAACGGAAGCCTGCCCGGGCGAGGTATCTCCGCAGTGCGGAGCAACACCGGACGGAGATTCCGGCCCGGATGGAGACGGAGAAGGCGATACCGCTTGCACATTCAACGATTTTCGCTGTGCCGATGAAAATACGGTTGAAATCTGCAATGATGAAGGCCAATGGACCTGGCTGATGGATTGCCAGTCCGGCCAGACATGCATTGAAGGCGAATGCACGGAAGCGCCAGACGGAGACGCCGAGAACCAGGAAGAAGATTCACCCGACGGAGACCAGAGCGCCGTTGACGGCGACCAAACCACAAGCGATGGAGACTGGCATGACACCGATGGCGACCCGACGGACGGAGATCAGTCCGCCGTTGACGGTGACTCCTCATGGCCGCCGACAGACGGCGATTCCGATACCGCAAACGGTGACGACGACGGCAGCAGCGGCGGCTGCGGGCAGAGCGGAATGCCACTGGCGACGCTTTTTTTCGCAAGCCTGATTCTGGCTGGAATACTCAGAAGAAAAAATTCGGCAGGCTGAAAATATTCAGCGCCTGTCCCAATCAATACGATTCATAAGACGACGGGCGTGCAGTTTGCCGACATGCACGCTGCCTTCGTGAAGTTCCGCTTCAATCCTGACGGTGGCGCCGTCCATCTGACCGCTGATGTGAATGACACATCCGGCCTGCTGGCGGCGCGGTGTGACGGATGCCATCACAACCACATCCTGATCGGTGCAGAAAAAACCGCCGTAAAGTTCCATGCGTTTCCATGTTCTCATGGTGTCAGGCCCGCTTCTTCGCCAAAAGATCAGACCGGAATCAAATTACTTCCATGAGAAATATGATCTTCGAGACGGCCCGCGCGGGCAAGTTTTTTTGTTCAAGGAGAATCGGATGTCGGCGGATGCATCGGCTGCGGACAGTCTGACTCAGTATTTTCTCTCCACAATGAACTCCGCGATCTCGCGCAGAGCCTGAGCGCGCGGCCCGAAACTCTGAAGCTCGGCCAGCGCTTCGGCCACCAGTTCGGCGGCATATGACTTCGCGCCGTCCAGACCGAGCAGATCGACGAAAGTGGTCTTTGCCTGCTGTGCGTCTTTTCCGACGCTTTTTCCCAGCTCAGCTGCGCTGGCGGTAACATCCAGAATGTCGTCCGTCACCTGAAAGGCCAGGCCGATTTTTTCGGCATAACGAGTCAGCGCGACAAGTCGGGCTTCGTCGGCACCGGTCAGAAACGCACCCATGCGCACTGCGCAGCGTATCAGCGCACCGGTTTTCATGGCGTGCAGATTTTCCAGAGCCTCGCGAGCGATCTGCACATTTCCACCGTTCTGCATGTCCAGCACCTGACCACCAACAAGCCCGCACGCCGAGGCAGCCTGCGCCAGTTCACACAACAGTGCGGCGGATACTTCCGGTTTTTCGGCATACGCGCCCGACAGAGCACGGAACGCCTCCGCCAGCAGCGCATCTCCCGCAAGAATGGCAAGAGCTTCTCCGAACACCACATGATTTGTAGGTTTGCCGCGTCGCAGAGTGTCGTTGTCCATGGCGGGAAGATCGTCGTGAATGAGAGAATAGGTATGCACGTATTCCACCGCACAGGCAGCCGCCGACGGATCAGACAAAGCGGCGCCGCAGGCGTCGCAGGCGGCCAGCAGCAGCGCCGGGCGCAGACGCTTGCCCCCGGCTTCCACTGAGTAGCTCATGGCGTCAAGCAGGGTCTCCGGCCCGCGCCATTTGAGACGCTGCCTTTCAAGCGCCTCTTCGGCACGCAACCTGTATCTTTCCCATTCCAGAGGCAGACTCATTGCATATGTCCTTTATCTTATCCCGACTTCGACGTTGCGGAAACGTGCGTACGACGAACCGTGACTCATTTCGGAACGCTGACCCGGCTGACCTTTGCCGCAGTTGATGACTCCCCACAAGTCCCAGTGGCGGTAATCCGCAATGGCGTCACAGGAGGCCCAGAACTGCGGCGTTATTCCCTGATAAGTAGGGTTGCGGAAAAGGCGTCCGGGCTTGCCGCCTTTTATTTCGCGGGCGGTTTCACAACCGAACTGGAAATTCAGTCGGCGCTGATCTATCGACCAGCTGCGGTTGCATTCCATCAGCAGCGCACCGTCGGAGTCGGCCAGCAGGTCTTCGTAACTCCAGGCTCCGGGCATCAGCGACAGATTGGAAATGCGCGTGATGGGCAGATTGTTGAATCCTTCGGCGCGGCAGGAACCTCTGCTGCGGCTCTCGCCTGCGACATGCGCCAGTTCACGGTTGGTGTGATAGCCGACCAGAATTCCTTCCTTTACGATATGCCAGCGCTGCGCGGCGACGCCGTCGTCGTCGTATCCGGCGGTGGAACATCCGCCCGGTACGGTGTTGTCGGAAACCAGATTTACGATGTCGGAGCCATATCGGAAATTTCCAAGTTTTTCCGTGGTGGCGAAACTGGTTCCGGCATAATTGGCTTCCATACCCAGCACGCGATCAAGCTCGGTGGCATGCCCGACGGACTCGTGAATCTGCAGCATCATCTGGTTCGGATGCAGAATGATGTCGCGTCGGCCCTGCGGGCAATCGGGCGCACTGAGCAGCTCAACGGCTTCGTCCCGGATGCGCTCCGCATTTTCCGGCAGACGCAAAGCCGGAATTATTTCGTAACCCATATTTTTGTACTGTCCTCCGAAACTTGCCGGATAAGAACGCTGCTGGGTTTCTCCGTTATCGACAGCCGCCGCCGAAAAACCGCCGCCGGAGCGCAACAGCACCTGTTCGATGCGCGCGCCTTCGCTGGATGCGAACCATTTATGAATGCGACAGAATTTCATATGGCCCTGCGCAACTTTTATGCGGGCGTCGTGCCGCAGAATTTCATCCACCTGCAGAAGCAGCCCAAGCTTGTCCTGCAACGGCACGGTAAACGGATCAATGATGAAAGGCGTCTGCCAGAAATCCACGTGTACAGGTTCGGACGCGAGCCTGACGTGTTCCCCTGCGACAGTAGCGGCTGCCTTCGCCAGACGGCAGGCCGAAACGGTAACGCGGCGCAATTCGTCGAAACACAAATTCGATGAAGAAGCAAATCCCCATGAACCGTTGGCGATAACGCGCACACCGAAACCCAGGCTCTCTGATCGCTCAAGACCAGACAGCACACCGTTGCGTGTGTCGATTTTTTCGTTGCGTGTGTCGATAATACGAATATCGGCATAAGTCGCGCCGCAGGATTCCGCCACGTTCAAGGCCATATCAAGAAAGTCTCTCATGCTAAATCCTCCAGCCTCAGAATTCGGTGCCCGAAGTGAAAGTGAAATTGCGGACGCGCATGGCCGGAAGCACCGCACCAGTACCGAATCCGCCGCCGACCAGCCGCAGTTCTCCGCCCAGCATGTCAACGTTTGAAAGCATCCTGAAAGCCGATTCGGTGAAACGCATATTGCGCGCCGCTCCGACTATCTTGCCGTTTTCGATGATGAACACTCCGTCACGCGTCATGCCGGTAATGCTTATGCGCATGGGATCGACCAGATTTGTGTAGTGAAAATGCGTAACAAGCAGCCCCTTTTCCGTGTCGGCTATCATGTCTGCAAGACTGCAGTTTCCGGCGTCAAGCACCAGATGCAGCGGAATCGGTCCCCAGACGTTAGGCATTGGCAGAGCGTGGCCGCTGCTGACTGCATCACACATGGCAGCCGAACGACTGTCGTGAACAACAGCCTTAGCTATACCGTTTTCCATCAGGCTGACACGGCGGCGCGGCAGCCCTTCGAAATCAAACGGCATACCAGTGTGCAGCGTGTGATAAGCGTCGTCGCGAATGCTGATGTTGTCGCCCATGAATTTCTGCCCGATGCGACCCGACAGCGGCGAGCGCCCCGAAGCGAAAGCCAGACCGTTGAATGCGCGCCAGGCCAGAAAATACATAAAATCGCCAACCGCTTCAGGCGGCAGCACCAGCGTATATTCACCCGGTTCCAAACTCTGCGGATTGCGGCTTTCAAGCGCGGTATGAACAGCTTTTTCGATGGAAGAATCAATCTCAAGCGCAGCCGCATCAACGTTCGAGGTGGAAGCCCAGCCGCTCGAATCGGTGTCGGCGGCAGTCAGCGAAAACTTAGCCAGCGTGGCCGGATGCCAGGCAAAAAGTCCGCGACTGTTGGCCACTGCCACCTGCTGAGAATCGTTGCTGAAGATTCCGGCGGCTTCCAGACCGGCGGCCCGGCAGCGCGCTACCGCACGGGATACGGTTTCGGCGCGCATTTCCGGCGTCAGTTCCGCAGTCCGCAAACTGTACGCTTCGACACTTTTGTACTCCTGCGGGCCGGGCAGCGGCGGCGTTTCGCCACAGCCTGCATCGGCAGCCCAGGCTTCGCGCGCGGTCTGCAGCATGGCGGCCAGAGAACGGTCGTCGAAACGGTCGGTCGAAGCGCGTCCGGTGCGACCGTCTTTTAGGATGCGCAGCGTCAGGCTTTCGGTGTACTGCTGCATGTTCTGATGGATGACGTTGGAGGCAAAACGCGTCAGGGCTTTCTCGCCCGCCTCGAAAATAAGTTCAGCCTCGAAACCCGCAGCCATTTCGAGCGTGCGTCCGCATAATTCGAAAACCTCTTCCCTCGATCTCATTTCCGGCTCCCGCAAGTGTACAGTTTACAGGGAAATTCAGACTAGCATTGTTCGGCAGCGAAGGCAAAAGGCGGAGGCACGTAGCATATTCGTATGGAATGAATATCGGCTGACATGAATACTATTTATTAAACCCGGAGATTGAGCATCAGCGAATCATGCAGCATATCGAACTGCCTTGCCTGTGAAGCATATGCGTGCTCTGTCTACAGACTCCGCATCCTGGAACCCACGCTCAGCATGGAGTTTTCGGCTTATAATGAAAAAGGACTTACGAAATTTCGTAAGTCCTCGAATTTACTGGTCGGCGTGAGAGGATTTGAACCTCCGGCTTCCTGGTCCCGAACCAGGCGCGCTACCAGACTGCGCTACACGCCGATAGACGCATTTCTCTAACACGCTTCACCTTCACTGTCAAGAAATCTCGAAAATCCGTTGCTTTTACTCTCAGCTTCAAAACAGGGAATTCCGAAAACCAGAATCCGGTTCATTGCCATTCAGGAGAATATCCGAACCGCCACGTCAGACAGAGAAACAATATTTGTGCTCGCTGCCACTGTTACTAGGCTCGAACACAGACCAGTGTTTGAGCGCTGCCGGGCGGACAGCCCCAGCCAATCCACCGGCATCTTTCAGTCTTTGACAATATGGTGGCCATGCCTGGTGAAAAATATCTGTATTCTTAGAAAAAAACAGAGGCATGACATCCCGCTATACTTTATCTTGCACCAATGTTCTCTTGACCTTGCGAAGTGTTTATTGTAGAAAATCCCGGCATAAGGAGCGCGTTGCATGCATAAGAGATCAGACATGAAAAACAACATCAGACCGGATTTTGCAGCCGGAACCGCATCCGGCAATTCTGTCGCCCTGCCGGGGTGCTGTCCCCCGTAATCCGTCTCACAAGTCAGGAACCGCGACGCTCAGACAGGCGACGAAAATACGCGACGCGGATAAAACGGCTGGTTCTTAGCGCCGGGTCGTTCCGAAGCCCGTGATTCCGCCAAAGCTATGGTTTCACAGATAAAGCGGATTAACATACAATTATGATGGTGAACAAATAAATGGCAGTAAGTGAACAGATCAGACAGGAAATCGAACGGCGTCGCACTTTCGCCATCATTTCTCATCCAGACGCCGGTAAAACGACGCTTACGGAAAAGCTGCTTCTTTACGGAGGCGTAATACATCTGGCCGGTGCAGTAAAAGCCAAACGCGGCCGCGCAAGCGCCGTCAGCGACTGGATGGATATGGAGCGCGAACGCGGCATTTCCATCACAACCAGCGTGCTGCAGTTTCCGTACAACGGCCTGCAGCTGAACCTGCTGGACACGCCCGGCCATGCCGATTTCAGTGAAGACACCTACCGCACGCTGCACGCGGTTGACGGAGCGGTAATGCTGCTGGACTGTGCCAAGGGTGTCGAGTCACAGACGCAGAAACTGTTCCGCGTCTGCCGCCATCGGGCTATTCCGATCTTCACATTCGTCAATAAAATGGATCGCCCCGGACGCGACCCGATAGAACTGGTGGGTGAAGTAGAATCAATACTGGGCATCGGAGTTTTTCCCATCACCTGGCCAGTATTCCGCAGCGGAGTTTTCCGTGGAGTCTACCACCGGATGCAGAAACGCGTCTACCTTTTCGATGAATGCCGCGCCGGAGCTGAAGCCGGACTGGGCAGTGTTGCAGCCACTTTCAGCACTTCCGGCCTTGACGATCCCAAGCTTCTTGAGGAACTCGGCGAACGCGGTTGCGCGCAACTGCGCGAAGAGATCGAACTTCTTGACTCCGCAGGCGATGCCTTCGACAGAGAGCGCTTTCTGGCCGGGGAAGTTTCACCGATGTTTTTCGGCAGCGCCATTAACAATTTCGGACTTGAAGTCTTTCTTGACGACTTCTGCGGGCTAATGCCGGCTCCATCGTCCAGAAAAACCAGCATCGGGCAGCTGTCGGCCTGTCACGACGAGTTCAGCGGCTTCGTTTTCAAGGTGCAGGCCAACATGAACCGGGCTCACCGTGACCGAGTGGCTTTTGTGCGCATATGTTCAGGGCATTTCATACGAGGCATGAAGGTTGTTCATGTTCCATCCGGTCGCGAAATGCGTCTGGCCAATCCGGCTCAGTTCGTAGCTCAGGAACGCAACATGGTGGAAGAAGCTTTTGCCGGCGACGTTATCGGCGTATTCGATCCGGGCTTTTTCGAGATCGGCGACACACTGACTGAACAGTCGGTTTTTGAATTCGAAAAAATTCCGAGCTTCGCCCCGGAGCATTTCGTCAGACTGCTCTGCATGGACCCGATGCGCCGCAAGCAGCTGGTGCGCGGTATTGAACAGCTTGCAAAGGAAGGCACCGTGCAGCTCTATCGTCCGCCCAGCGGGCGTTCAGGCGATATGATACTGGGAGCCGTTGGAGAACTGCAGGTGGAGGTAACAAAACACCGGCTCAAAGAAGAGTACGGAGTCGATGTGCGGCTTGAACGCATGGCCTATCAACTGGCCCGCTGGGTTTCAGGCGTGAGCGAAAAGGCGATCGACTTCAATGCTCTGCAGCAGGCATGCACCGGCCTGGTGGTCGTCGATATCCGGGAGCGGCCAGTGGTGCTGTTCGAACGCGAATGGTCGGTTCGCCTGACACAGGAGCGACTGCCTGATATGATTTTTGCGGAAACCGCATCCGGCGTTGTGACCCGCGATATCTGATTAACGTAAAAGCTGCCGCCTGACAAGGTCTTTTACGGCGCGCCCCCGACAAAACCGCGTATCATATCTTCGATATGCCAGGTTAGAGTTCCCATCGCAAAAAACGGCTCTCCGGCTGCAAAATGACGTTCGGCCACCTGCGAAGGAATAGCGTCCGGGGATTCGAAGTTGCTGGCATAATGGTATTCCGACTGGCGATAACGCAGGTCCAGCAGATTGCGCATTTCGATTCCCAGTGAAAAATGATACAGCCTGATTTCGCCGCCCAGATTAAGAAGGTACATCGCATCTCCATATTCTTTCAGCGGCAGTGGTCGCCCCGGAACATAAGTAAAACCCAGACCGAGGCGCCCGGCAACCGGCACTCCGCCCAGCTCCCAATCGCTTATTCTGTCCTGAACGGCAACATCCAGACGGATGATCCATTCCGGGATGTATGGAATCAGTTCACCTGTGTCTGCCAGCGTTGAGTGAGAGTAGCCTACATTCAACAGGCTGTCGAACCAGTTGCCAAGCAGCAGACGGAATCCTAAAAGTCCGGCGTGGCGGTCTGAAGCGCCGATGGGAATGTTGCGTCCCGCAGTTTCGGAAAAAAGCATATCCTGAGTTATGTGCGTATATACATAACTGGCTTTCGCATTCATGGAAACTGCATCTCCAGGTTTACCTTTTGAGTAACTCAAGCCGCCCTCGGCGGAATGCGCCTTTGCAAATGGCGTGGTTTCATTGTCGGAAAGCGCCATGGCTTCGGTGGAGCGTGTGCCCTGACCGTAACTGCCAAGCATGTGCAACCCTTTGTACAGACGGAAGTCAAGCGTCACTCGCGGGTTGACGGCGTATCCCAGCGACTGACTGGTTTGCGTCGGATCGCGCAGCCCCTCGCGGTCGGATTCCGGCTGATTAAGGTCTGTAACGTCAAAAGAGAACGCGTCCAGACGCACTCCGCCCTTAAGTGCGAACCAGCGACAGGGCCTGAAATGCAGACGCGTCCAGCCGGCGATATTGAGCACGGTAAAAGACGAGTCGAAAATGCGCTTGTACGGAATTGCCGTCACCGAGCGCAGAAGCCGCTGGCTGCTGTTTCCCTGATCGAAGCGCAGCGCGTAGCCGAGACTCAGAGCCTGCTCGTGACCCAGAAGGTTCGGTTTGTAGGAATAATCTCCGCGCGAGCCGGCGGTGAGAACTTTGTATCGCATTTCCACCCCGTCGCCGCGCTGCTCGTCGGCAACGTAGTTTCCTTCGCCGTCGGTCAGATCATCCAGAAGCCAGCCGGTGAAATTTGCTCTCAGACGCATGGTGCGCCAGCCTAAAAACGCCACCTGCTGGAAGCTTGATTCCTCAGGTCCGACACGGGTGTCGAAGGTGAGCAGAATGCGGTCGCTCTCGCCGCCCTGACTGGAATCGTAGGTGTCGAAGAAACCCATGTTTCCAGACAGATAATCGTCATCACGCACGACACCGGCCTGATCGTAGCGCGACATGTATCCGTACACGCCGAATCTGTATCTGAAATCGAGGTCCTTCACATCCTGAGCGAACTGTCCTATGGCGCCGGCTCTTCTGGCCGCACGGTTCGGGCCGAAGCCGTCCGTCTGATAATACTCAAAAGTCGCAAAGCTTTCTTCATCCATGTTTTCCGGCGCCAGCAGAAACAGGGTACGCTGTGAATTCCAGCGCCCGTAGCCGTATTTTACATAAGAACCTCTTTCTGAAACTCCAAGCCGGTAGTCGGCTGAACCCGCGAAAGCGAAATCACCCTGTTCGGGATCGAAAGGGCCTTCCATAATATCGACGTTTTTTACCACTTCAGGTGGAATGAACAGCAGGTCGGCATAGCCGTGACCGTGCGGGTTGCTGACTTCATTCAGAGGCGCGCCGCCCAGTGTGAATTCGATATCCTGACCTTCTTTGGCTGCAAAGCCGCGCATGTATGTTTCCTGTGCGTGGCCTTCCCCTCCGTGGTTCAGCGTCAAAACACCGGGCGCAAGCATGAGTTGTTCGGCGGCGTTTTTGCGCGGGATAATGTGCAGCTTGCCGATCTCCACCTGAAAATTCGAGGATGAAACGGTGGTGTCCCGCTGCTGTCCGAAAACCTGAATTTCGTCCAGCGTAAACGGATTCTCATTTGCCGGAACGGAATCTGAACCTGAAATCTCCGTGGCATCTTCATTGCCCGAATCAGATTCCTCTTCACCATCGCTATCATCCACAAATTCGTATTCTTCGCCGTCGTCAGTAAACGCCTCATCCGCCGCCGTGGAAGCTTCAGTGGCGTTCCCATCCGCCGTCGGCGTTGCCGTCCCGGATTTCTGCGGATCGGGTTCTTCAGCCTGCGCGCAGAGCGGACAGGCTAACAGACAAAAGACCAGCAGCCATAAAGTGGAAACTCGAACGTCAGGCAGATTCTCGGCAAGGCCGAATCTCTGTTTCTCCGCCATGTGCCGGCCGCTCATCATTCAGCCTCCGAAAGACAAAGCCCTACGCCGTTGAAATGCACGCCGTAACGCACAGCGTATTCCACAAAAGTTTTCAGTGTCAGGCTGTCGGACGGCAGAATTCCGCCGTCGTTGTAAAACACGCGCGAACCGTCAGAGTCACGCAGCGGTTCGCCATCCGCATCAAGCAGATCGGTCAGGTCCTGGTTGGCCAGCTCACTTTCGGTAAGCGTTTCAGAATCACCTTCCGCATCTGAGACTGCGGCGAACGCGTCGAAGCGCAATGATTCGTCACCAGCTGCAAGAGTATCCCAGAACAGATGCAGCGCGTGTGCGTATATAAACGCACCGATGGTTTTGCTGGCTTCTATTGCGATGCCTTTTGTCATATCCTTGCCGTTTATGCAGTCGTAATAACGAGTCGGCGTTTTCAGGCGTAGAATAAAGTGTACCGATTCGCCGTCCTTGCCGGCATCACCTTCTATCCAGTGCGAATATCCTTCCGAGATCATCTCTTCAGCGACATCCGCATCGACGTTCCGGTTTTCGGCCTGTCCGGTCGCGATCTGGAGACGGAATTCAAGGTCGAGACGCTTGGCGGGCAATCCTTCCAGCGTCACAACTTCGTGCTGCGTGCCACTGTCTTTCTT
>JAKQSH010000210.1 GCA_029570245.1 Deltaproteobacteria bacterium
ATGGAGCATGAGCTTATCAAGCGTTTTCTGGAAGAACCATTTTCGGTTCCGCTAAGCGACATGAACTTTGAAACTCCGCCTCCGGCGCACCAGTATTTTGTATTGAAAAATGAATCAGCCAGTGTGCTGGCTCGCTACAACCCGTCCACCGGAAACGTTGAACGTATTTACAAAAAGAGCGCTTACAGCATCGAGCCGCGCAACTCCGAGCAGATTTTCGCACTTGACGCACTGATGCGCCCGGAAATCCCGCTGGTGACGATCACTGGCAAGGCCGGAACCGGAAAAACGTTGCTGGCGCTGGCTGCGGCACTGGAACAGCGTAAAGATTACCATCAGATATTTCTGGCCCGCCCCATAGTTCCGCTGGGAAACAAAGACATGGGATTTCTGCCTGGCGACATACAGTCGAAACTCGACCCGTACATGCAGCCTCTGTGGGACAATCTTTCGGTAATCAAACACCGCTTCTCGCAGTCCAGCCCCGAATACAAACGCATTCAGGAAATGCTGGAATCAGATAAACTGCACATTTCGCCGCTGGCGTTCATTCGCGGTCGAAGCCTGGAGAAGATATTCTTCATCGTGGATGAAGCGCAGAATCTGACGCCGCACGAAATCAAAACCATCATTACGCGCGCCGGAGAAGGCTGCAAAATCGTCTTTACCGGCGACATATATCAGATCGACACGCCGTATCTCGACAAGCATTCCAACGGCCTTACATACCTTGTCGATCACATGAAGGGCCAGTCGTTATTCGCGCATGCCACACTGGTAAAAGGTGAACGTTCGCAACTGGCCGAACTGGCCAGCAATCTGCTGTAGAATCTGAAATCCGGGCCGCGCTTTGCGCGGCCCGGATTTTTTTAAGGCTTAAATCGCAAAATCTGCAATGCACTTTCGTGGATGGAGAAAACCATGAAGGAAAGAACGGCGAAGAATGTGCATATGGCATGGACTGGCGAAGCCAAAGCACATCAGAGACTGCTTGCTTTTGCCAGAAAGGCCGAAGAAGAGGAGTTGCCTCAGATAGCAAAACTGTTCCGGGCGGTGGCGGCCTCACAGGGCGTACATGCCGGAAGACATTTCAAGCTTCTGGAGGCGGTATCCGATACTCAGAGCAACCTTGAACGGGCTTTCCAGATGGAAAAAACGGTCAACGGCGTTTATTATCCTCAAATGATAGTCGAAGCCGAGGAGGATGAAGAAAAAGCGGCAGCGTTAGTGTTTTCACAGGCGCGCGACGTCGAAGGAGAACATGTAAAGCTTTACAAAAAAGCTTTAGAGAGTATGATGAGCGACGAAGAGGAGACGAACGACTACTGGCTCTGCACCATCTGCGGGCATCTGCACAATGGAAAGCCTTCCGAACGATGCCCGATTTGCAATGCGCCTCCTGAGAAATTCATTGAGATCGACTGACGGATAAATAAGGCGTCTGATTGCAATACTCGCCATACAAAGGATTCAGTTATGAAAATGAAGCTTTACCTGAAAGACTATATCACTCTCGGAAACGTAATCTGTTCCGTAATATCAATGGTGCTGGTAATTCACGGCAAAATCGACCTGGCTGCATTTCTGATATGGCTGGCCTACATTTTCGACTCGCTTGACGGCTTGGTGGCACGCATTACCGGCAAGCAGAACTCCATCGGCGGGCATCTCGACAACACCGACGACCTGGTCGGCTACGCCATAGCACCGGCGCTTATAATCTATGCAGCCTATGTTCCTCTACTGGGACATTTCTGGTCGGTTGCACTTGCCTGCGTACCTGCGATTTTCGGCACCATACGCCACGCGCGAAATTACGCAA
>JAKQSH010000227.1 GCA_029570245.1 Deltaproteobacteria bacterium
GCGATATCGACCCGCAGGAAACGGCTGCTCTCGCCTCAGAAATTTTCTCGGAATGGAGCGCCGAGCCGGAGCGCAACGTTCCACCACAGGTTCCAGAACATCCTCCGCTGGAGAAAGATGTCGAACTGCTTATTGAACAGCCTTTTCAGAATGTGCTGATTTCTTTCAACTGGCATGGGCCGTCGGTGGGCGTTGACGACGAAGCCACTTACGCCGCCGATCTTTTCTCGTTCATCCTGTCGCAGAACAATTCGAAGTTCCGCAAAAATCTGGTCGATTCCGGTCTCCTGCTTGACGCCGGATTCAGTTATTACACCCAGCGCCATGTCGGGCCGATAGGCTTTCAGGGCATGGCCGAACGCGGCAGGGAAGACGCCGCACGTGCTGCAATGGAAACGGAAATAAAGCGTTTCACCGATCCCGATTATTTCAGCGACGCCGAAATGGAGCAGGCCCGTCTGAAGCTGGCGGTGAACAGTCTTTACGAACGCGAAAGCTCTGTTGGATTCGCGCGCACTCTGGGTTTCTGGTGGAGCGTATCCAGCGTGGATTATTATAAAAACTACATTGAGAATCTGGGGCGTGTCGATCGTGATGCCATAAACCGATATATAAAGAAATACATTCTCGAAGCCCCGCGCGTAACAGCCGTGATGAAAGCTCCGCAGAACACATCTGATTCTTCAGCCGCAGGAAAGGTCAACTGATATGAGAACAAACATAAAATTAAGCCTTTCTTTCCTGTCCCTGCTGTTCCTGTGCCTTTTGTCGGAGCCGCTTTCAGCCGCATCAGGCCGCAGCGCTTCGGATTTCAGGCTGGATTCCGGTCTGCGCGTGATATTGCAGAATGAACCCGGAAATCAGCTGGCCGTAATGCAGGTCTGTTTCCCCGGAAGCAGTCTGCGCCAGAACGCCGACAACGCCGGAATCGAAAACATGCTGCTGGATGTGATGCAGAAGGGCGGTGAAAAATATCCGCGTCGTGAGGCCGATGCCGTACTTGAAAAATATGCAGCGTCAGTTTCGGCTTCGGTTACAAAAGATTATTCCGTCTACGAAATGCATGTGGCTGTGCCATTTTTTGAATCCGTGCTTGAAGTGTTTTCTGACGGTCTGTTGCATCCGCTTCTTCCTGCCGAAGAAATAGAACTTACCCGCTCCCGCATGCTGGCTGCCGTGCGCGCCGGGCAGGACGACCCGGACGAGGTGGTCGCCGACGCTCTGAACGGAATTTTCTATCACGGTCATCCATACGAAAATGATATTGAAGGCACGCTGGAAAGTCTGCCGCGTATAACCCGCGACATGCTTCTGGAGCATCACCGCCGCATGCTGGACGACGCCGGAGCCTTTATTGTAGTGGTGGGCGATTTCAAAAAAGCGGCA
This sequence comes from Deltaproteobacteria bacterium, assembly GCA_029570245.1. GTDB lineage: Bacteria > Myxococcota_A > SURF-8 > SURF-8 > SURF-8 > JAKQSH01. The sequence continues at coordinate 1,387 of JAKQSH010000227.1, forward strand.
CTGGGCCGCATGCTCGAAAAACATCTGGCGGAATTCAGGCCGCAGACGCTGGTTTCGTCGGCCATTACCGATTTCAGAATCCAGCCGGAACATCTGGCTCGCGTTGAGCGCGAACAGCCCGCATGGACGATGATTCTTAAGTTTGCAGCGCCGGAAGCGCCGCAGCCGCAGTACGCTGCGCTTAAGATCGGACTGGATTATTTTTCGCATCGCCTCTGGGAAGAAGTCCGTTCGAAGCGTGCGCTTGCTTATTCGGTTTACTGTGGAATGGGCATGAATCTGTCGAATTTCGGTTTCTGCTACATGGCTACACGCCACACCGAAGAAGCCATGCAGGTTTTTTACGCCGAAGTCGAAAAATTGCGCACGGAACCCATGAACGCCGAAGACCTGCAGCAGACCCGCGCCGTTTTCACCACACGGTATTATCAGGGCATGGAAAGCGCTTCGGCGCAGGCTTCGCGTCTGACTGCGGCACAGATATATTTCGGAGATTACAACCGTTTCGATGATTTCATGCGGGCGGTTCAGGCTCTTACACCTGAAGACATTCGGAAGGCCGCAGAAGAATATCTGAATAATTTCACATATGGAATTTCCGGTCCGGCGGGCGGCGCGACAGATGAAGTCTTCAGACGCTCGGCTTCTGAAGCGTTCGGGAGCGCCTCAGAGCAGCAGAACTGAAAAGGCGCTTGCGCAATTTCAGAGAGTAATTCCACGCGCGGCTTCGAAACCGGCGTGAGCATTGAGAATCTCGCTGATTATCAGGCGGATGTGGCTCTGTTCCATTCTGACGGAAATAAAAAAGTAATTGCGTCTGCCGTTGCGGTCGAAATACGCCGGGACATCATGGTGTTCTATTCCGTCTTTCTGAACCTGCTCTATAAGCAGCTTCATTGTGCAGGTTACGCAATGCACAGCTTGTGTGCAGGCTGCAGGATTGCGGCTGTGGTTGCATTCCTGAATTTCTCCTCCCATAAGGCCGTAAAATTCCCGGCGGGGTTTGCCTAGCATGTCCGCCATGGTTTGATTTGCAGCAATATCCCGCCCGGCGGAGTCAACCACCAGAACTGGTTTGTCGAAGCGGTCAAGGAATTCGCCCAAGCGGTGAATTTCTATTGAGTTGACGAAATATTCTTCACATTCCGGGCACATGCAATGAGTGGTGGACAGGTTTTCGTGCGGTGAAATATCCCCAAGATTCTTCCCGCACCATGAGCATACGGCTTTCATGTTTCCCCCCCTTTTTCACTTCGCATTGTCCGTCAGCCGAGCCGGTTTGAAAATTCAGAAAAATGTATAATATTCAGACTGACGAAACTGTTAAATATATAAAAGGCCAATATCAATAAACACTTTGCAGAAGCCAGTTTAATGATTCCGGCTTCTTTTACTTCTAATTTTACCGACACTTCCACAGCATGCAAGAAAATATATGCAGATAGTTGTAATGATATGATTTCATTAGGCAATATCAATGGTG
>JAKQSH010000229.1 GCA_029570245.1 Deltaproteobacteria bacterium
GTTTTTCATTCATTCAATGTTACCAGCAGCAGAGTCAGAATTCCGCAGATGCCTGCCGCGAGAAGCGCAGCGTTAGAAAGCCTGCGTGTTGCGTTTTCGTAAGCCATGGCAAGGGGGGCGCCGCTTTTTCGTATGTTTGCCGCAACAATCCGCAGCAGCAGGGCGACGAGCAGCAGTATAGCACATATTGCAAAACCGATCTCCGGCGGCATCCGCAAACTCCAGTTTCGAATTACGAAAGAGTGCATACGCCGCGCGTGAATCCGCACAGCCGGCACATTTCGGGCGGTTCGAAGCTTAAAGCCTCGTCTCTGAAACGGGCGTATTCTTCCGAGTCCAGAATTTCAGGCAGAGGCGTTCTGTCAACATGTCCGAAGCTCAGCCCGCGCACCACGCCTTCGACTCCGTCAAAGCAGATCGGCGAAGCTTCAATTGAAAAATGCGGGCAGCAGGCGCCAAGGCTCATATCGGCTCTTACAATGCAACGCCTGTCCAGTTCGAAGGCGCAGGGGCCGACCTCCTGCGGAGAGATTGCAACCGGATACATTTCTATTCCGCTACGGGCGGCGGCTTCACGGGCCGAAGCCAGCGATTTTTTCAACAGCGTCATATCGCCGTATGGACTTGAGCGCCTTTCTATTTCGGCGCTGAAGGAAACGAAAGGCTGTGGAATGAACAGGCCGAATCCGGCGCGGGCCGCAGCTTCAACGTCTTCCGCCATGTGCGGCAGGTTTTCACGCTGTACAAGGTAACTGGCGACGAATTCTGTTCGCTTGCCCCAGTATTTCTGTGCGTTCTTAAGGCTTTGCAGCATGTCTTCCAGTCTGCCGTCGCGCAACTGCGAGAAAAGCGCCGGATTGAAGCTCGAAAGCGAAACAGCCACGGTTTCCGGCGGTGAAGCCGCCATTTGTTCTGCACGTTTTTCCGAAAGAAACATGCCGCTGGTGGTCATGCCGCTTTTTACGCCGGCTGCTTTTATATATGACAGTATTTCCGGCAGTTCCCGCCGCGCCAGCGGTTCTCCGAAACCTACCAGCCAGATCGTTTCCGTATATGGAGCGATATTGTCGATGGCTTTGAAAATCTGTTCCAGCGGAGGATCGGGAATTGTCGTTTTCCGGTTCTTCAGAAAACAGCTGGCGCAGTTGAGCGGGCATTTCTGCGTAACTTCGAAGTATACTATGGAAAGCCGTTTCTGCTCGCGCTGGTGTTTCTCGCGGTCTTCAACCTGAAAGACGGCGTTGGCCTGCGATCTGTCAACGGGCTTCTGGAATTTTGCAAGCTGTTCTTCCGCAACAGGTGACGCCTGAATCTTCAGCGCGGCGCAAACTTCTCCGGGAAGCCCTGGGCAAAGCTCTTTTACTGTGCAGGCCGAACAGGCGGAAATGCGGATGTGGCGATTTTTATCGGTTTCAATCGGAAATATAAGTTTCGGCCATGTTTCAGATGGCGATATACACGGCGCAAAGCCGGAGTAAACAAAAAATGATACTGGAAAACCAAGCTTGTCACCGAGGGATGCGATAGTTTGCATTCCGGCGGAAAACTCCGGGTTCCCGATTGCGGCGGCGGCGGTCGCAGCGCTTGAAAGCGTAACCTGCAGTTCATTTATCGGCAGATGTTTTTCACTGAACGAATCCGCCCAGGCCGCAAGATTTTCAATGGACGCGAAATCGACGTTAAGGCGCGCCGATAGTCCGACGCCTTCCGGCGGAAGTCTGACTGTATCGCCGAGCATCGTTCCTGTGTTCAGGTTCAACATGAGTTCAGTCAAGCCGTCTTCCACCAGGTCTTCGTATTGGCTAAACAGCGCGCTGTGCTGCGGAGGCAGCAAAAGTCCGGCCTTGCGTTCGTATCTGGTAATGATTTCTACAGCTTTCGCCAGCTGTGCCTGTTCTGTTCCGGGTGGAATTGCAAGATAAAGACGATCTATTGCATCGGGAATGGTCTGCATGCGCAGTTCCAGATCGACGAAAGCCGATTTCCCACGGCTGAGCGCCAGTGGGAAAAAATAATAGTGGGGAGGAAAGCCGCGCAGCAGCATGCCGATATTCGGTTTTTCCGGCGTTATCGTTTCCATTTTCGCTTCCGTCCAGTTTGAGCCGCCTCTGTTGCCTGATTCCCGTATGCAGAATTTTGTTCAAATATTCTAACCCTGCCTGACGGGAACTGTCAAACGTCTGACTCATCCCCGGTTTTACTGTTTCTTCGATTTTTTCAGAATTACTGGGGATGAGTCAGCATTAGGGCAAGTTAAGCAGGCAATATTCTTGACTTAAACGAGTACGCGAGATATAATTTAGACAAATATAAGCATAATTATGCTTAAATGGATGTCAAAAATGGAAATCTTGGCCTCAATAATCGAGAAATTTCTGTCGAAAATTTCCAGAACAGCTCTTTTTGCTGTATTATTGTGGCTGACGGCTTGTGCCGCCGAAAACAACGATGCTTTGAAAAAAGATATTGAGGGGCTCAAGCAGAATGTGGCCGAGCTTAACCGACGATTGAGCAATGCCGATGTGCAGATTGAGGAACTCAACAACAATCTGCTCATCATGCAGGACAGACTGGAAAAAGCCGCCGGAAATTCGACGCCAAGCGTCCCCGGAGAACAGCTCAAAGTCGTCAAGCTGGTGCCAAAGGAAGAACAGACGCCGCTTATTGTCCTGACACCTTCACGAACATCTGCCGTTAAAGAGGGCAGTAAAAACGGACAGGTGCTTTACGATGAAGCTCTGGCTAAATTCAGAGAAGCGAAGTATAATGAAGCCCTGAGCCTCTTTACAAGATACCGTGAGCTGTATCATACCGGAGACCTGACTGACAACGCAATTTATTGGTCCGGTAGAGTATACATGGAAATGGGTGAATATCAGAAAGCTATCGGCACATTCATGCAGGTCTTCGACTTTCCTGACACCAACAAAGGAGCCGATGCTTTATTGCAAATAGCTCTGGCTTATGAGAAAATGGGGAATCAGGTTTATGCCCTGGATACCTGGCAGCAGATACTGTACACCTTCCCCGGCACTGAAGCTGCCGAGGTGGCAAACAGGCGGCTGTCCGAAATAAAAGAAATTCCGCAGCAATAAATCACAGGAGAAGCGGATGAGAAAGTATCAGGCTGCACTTTTGGCGATATCAATGATTTTTATCGGTTCCGGCTATGCGCTGGCTCAGGAGCAACTTGACGAGAGCTACGAAATCAAGGGTGGCGAATCACCCGAAAATGCCGAAGAAAACATGTACGACACCCGCGATTATCAGGAAGATTACGGCGAGCCTGCAGAAGTTCCAGACAGCGAAGAATGGGGCCGGGAAGAAAAGCAGAAACCGGTGAAAGGCGGCTGGGGAGGCAAAGACGGACAATCCGCTACAGGTGGAGAAGAAATGAACATCAGCGGAGACGCCCCCAAAAAGGTGATCGTCCAGGAAGGCGACACACTGTGGGACCTCTGCGCCACGCATCTTGGAAATCCCTGGTACTGGCAGAAGGTCTGGGCGATGAACAAGCACATCGCCAACCCGCACTGGATTTATCCCGGAAACGTCATTTATTTCAACGAAACTCCCGGAACCGGAACAATGGTCAGCGCCGAAGGCGAAAACGATCCGGCTCAGAATGAAGAAGAAAGCGCCGGAACCGATGAACTCGGACATATCCCGGACATTCTTGACGAACAGGAATGGGGCGAAGTCGGTGATGGCGGCAAATACCGCCTCAAAGACTATTTCACAACCGTTTCCGGCATGGGCTACGATTTCTACAATTTCCGCCGCGACGGATTTATCGCCTATAAAGAATTGCAGTACACCGGAAGAATCACAAACTCCCCGGAAGAAAACATACTGCTTGTTGAAGGCAACTTGATTTACATTAAACCCGAGGGAAAAATGGATTTCAAAGTCGGCAAGACTTACCAGATTTTCCGGCAGGGAGCAAAAGTCAGACATCCGGCCACCGGAGACAAACTCGGCGTAAAAGTCGAAATTCTCGGACAGTGCGAAGTCATCAGACTTTCCAGCAAAAACGTCGCAACGGCACGTATCACGCAGTCGTACTCCGAAATCGAACGCGGTGATCTTGTGCGCCCGTGGAACGATCCGGTGCGCGACATCCGTCCTCGCCGTAATAAAGTCAGTCTTCAGGGCTATGTTGTGGCACGCATGGGCGATAACGATATCATAACCGAACAGCAGATAGTATACCTCGACAAGGGTGTCTCGCACGGCATCGAAGAAGGCAACCGCCTCTTTGTAATCCGCAAACTGGATTACGAACCAAACAGTCACAGTCTTGACAAAGATGACCTGCCATTCGAGAAAATCGGAGAACTGGTGGTTCTTTCCGCCGGGCATCAGACCAGTGTCGCCATGGTTTCCACCAGCCTGATCGGAATCGAAGTCGGCGACAAGATTGTAATGGAAAAGAACTACTGATCAGAAACTCCAGGCCAGAAACAAAAACGCGGTCATAAGACCGCGTTTTTTCTTTATGCTTTTTGATTTGTCCGGCTGTGGCAGCTCGAACAGCTCCGTGCCGGATAATGGCGCAGATTCACTTTCTGGGGTGATCGGGATCGGCTACGGGAGCTTCAGTCGGGCAGACTGCGTAGCACTGCGGTTCATCGAAGAATCCAACACACTCGGTGCATTTCGCGGGGTCGATCACGTATTTTTCATCGCCTTCGCTGATGGCGTTATTGGGGCATTCCGATTCGCAAGCGCCACAGGCTACACATTCGTCAGTAATTTTATAGGCCATTTAATCCTCCGTTAAGTATTGAAAAGGGTTTCTGCTTCCCGTAAGTTCCGGCGCTAATCTAAATTAATTGCTGCCGATTGTCAATGTTTTGAAATACCGCAATGACCGGCATATGACAATACAAAAATCCCGCAGACAACAATACTTTCTGCCGACATTGCCGGCAGGCGGAACGGAGTCCGCCTGCCGAAAAAGCCATCAAATTAATGCATAGTAATTTAAGGGCGACGCGGCGCCCCCACCACTACTTCTACAACCATATTGGAATTATAAGGCTGCGGCATGTAGATTGCGTCGGATTTCCAGTTGCCCAGACCGGAGCCGAACTCCAGACCGTGACCGTAAGTTGCGGAATTCTGTTGCAGATACAGGCTGACGATGCCGTCCGGCGTTATTCTGAAAGTTGCAGAGTTTTCATAATTCGGCATGTACAGATTGCCGCAGTAATCGACTCCAAGACCATCCATCCAGCTTACATCTTCGGGTATTTTTGCGAAAAGTCTGGGTTTGCCTATGGGATTAAGGTCTTCGTCAAGGCTGATTGCGTACACATGCTCCGACCAGGTGCCGACGTACATTATGGTATGGTCGAAGTCGAAGTTGATGGTGCGTGGTGCCCACTCTCCTTCTATCTGCGCTGTTACAGAAGCGGGAAGATATTCTTCAACCGTCGCCGGATCGACTTTGGGGTTGATTCGGTAAAGAGTAGTGTTGTCGGCGGCGTACACCATGCCGTCAGAACCGACTGTAACGCCGTAAGCGTATATCTGAGGAGCCAGAGGAACCTGGGCGCCCGAAGGCTGAACGCTGATTATGCCGGTATCGGTAGCTACGACCAGACTGCCGTCCGGCAGCCAGTCCATGCCCTGAGCGCCGGAAAGTCCGGGGGCAAACAGCTGAACCTGATCGTCATAGGTGACACGCACCATATTAAATCCGTCATGGCCGACTATATAACCTTCGTTGTCGAAAGCGACATCATGGTATCCGCGCGGCTTGTTGAGCTGAGTTGTGGAAACCGGCCTGTCGGGAAGATTCATGCAATCGACTTCTTCCACCTCGGCCTGATCTGTTGGAGAAACAGGATCGCTTGAAGGCCGCACAATGCGTCGTCCAGGAATACCCAGCTCGACTTCCAGAATTTCCCTTCCGCCGGAAACCGCCAGATAAAGCGAATCCGGGTTCCAGCCGCCCTTTTCAATGCCCCAGGCAAGGCCCGTAATCGGCGCATACAGAGAAGACGCCACAATCTCGGCTTTCGACCCGTCAGGCGAAAAACGCCAGACTGCATCAGAAGTGTCGTCGCTTACATAAACATTGCCGCACAGATCGGTGTCAAGACCGTGCAGAGCGCCGCCGCTGCCGGTGTTGCAGTAAAGCGGACCATCCTGATTGTTGTCGGTGCATATTCCTTCAAGCCAGTTGCGGCCAATGCAGGTGTCGCCGGACGATTTTCCTTCGCAGGGAGGAACCGGCTGACAGAGCAGGCGTCCGCCGGCTGAGCTTACGCAGGTACCGCCGAGAGCGACACGAGAGTTCATACAGAAATCGCCATCGACTTTGCCGAAACAATCCGGGTTGAGCCGACAATACAATGTGTTGTCTTCGTTTTTGCTGCATGTTCCAGAGCCCAGAAGCGTGGTGCAGGAATCGCCCTCGTTGAGCTCCAGGCACGGATCAGCAGGAGCGCACATAAGGCCGCCCTGCCCGTCGCTGACGCAGACACCTTCTTCTTCATCGTTGATCCAGCATGAATCACCGGGGCTGGAGTATTCGCACGGATCGTTCTGCACCTCGCAGTACAGATTTCCCTCTTCGCCTGTACATACTCCAGACTCACCCCAGGAGGTCGTGCAGGCATCGCCCGGATGCAGACCGTCGCATGGTTGCACAAGCCTGCAATACATCATATTGTCAATGCTCAGGTCGCACTGACCGCGCTGGCCGACCCACGGCTCGGCGTCCTGGGGAACGCCATTTGCGACCCAGATATCGCTGCGATGACACTCATCGCCCACCTGTTTGTCTGCGCACTGATTTTCGACGCCGCAGAACAGCTTTCCTTCAACGGATGAAGCGGTACAGAATCCTTCTTCAAGAGAGAACTGATGGTAGCAGGAATCTCCGGGAGACGCATCTTCGCAGGGTGCGTCGTTCTGACAGTAGAGGAACCCGTTAAGCGAGTCGGCGCAGAATCCATCCGAACCGTCTTCTGTGCAGGCTGCGCCCAAAGTAAGTCCGTAACATGGTGAAAGCTCATTGCACCGCAACTCGCCAGACCATGTGTCCGGGCGGCAGATTCCGGCAGCGCCGTCATACATAAGGCAGGAAGCGCCTTCGGTTTTTTGGGGACAGGAATCGAAATACTGGCATTCCAGAATGCCCATCCAGTTGTAATTGCATGTGCCGTGCGCTCCGCTGTACATCTGGCACAGGTCGCCTTCATTCATTCCCCAGCACGAGTCCGGCACTACACAGTACAAACTTCCTTCATAATCCGCAACACAGACGCCTTCCTCTTCGCCAAGCTGACAGGCATGACCTTCTTCAAGACCCTCGCAGGGACGAACTTCCCGGCAATAGAGCCAGCCGGAGCCGTCGTCTTCGCAGGTGCCCACTGTTCCCCATTCTTCGCACGGATCGCCGGCGTCAAGACCGTCGCAGACTCCGGGCTGACGGCAGTAAAGCATGCCGTACTCATCTTTCTGGCAGGTTCCAATGTTTCCCCAGTCATCGCATTCGTCACCGACTTCCTTGCCGTCGCAT
>JAKQSH010000264.1 GCA_029570245.1 Deltaproteobacteria bacterium
AAGCCATGCCGAGTTCGTACTGACGTTTGACCAGATTGTGCGTTTCTTCAGCCAGTTCAAGCTGCTTGCGTGCTATTTCCACATTGCGTTCCTGCTGGACCATGGCCAGCTTGCCTTTTTCGACCTCTTCTCTAATGTCCAGCGACAGCTGATCGGCCTGGTTCTTTGCCATTCTCATCTGTGAATCCTTTTCGTAGAGGTCCGCCACACGATAGCCGCCGTCAAAAATGCTCCAACTGGCTCCGAAAATCAGACGCCAGCTGTCGTTCTGGCCGCTGAATCCTTCTTCCGATGCCCAGCTCCAGTTGTATGTCAGATCAAAAACCGGAATCCACTGCGTCCAGACTTCCGTTCTGTAACGCTCCGCCATTGATTTCTGCAGGTTGGCGACTTTCAGGTCGAGCCTGTCTTTCAGCGCTTTCTGCTTCAATGATTCAAGGTCGCCGTCAGCCGGAACAACGGATTCCGGTTCGGCGATATCGAAGTCTTCCTTTATTCCTATCAGGTATGATAATCCGGTTTTTGCCAGTTGCAGTGAGTCTTTGGCGTTCTTGAGTTCTTTTTCGTAATTCATAACTTCTGTTTCGGCGCGCAGCACGTCGATTTTTGTCGCCTGACCTACGGTCTTTCTGGTTTCGCTCAACTTCAGAAATTCGCGGGCGTTCTCAAGATTTTCTTCTGCGACATCTATCATTTTTTTTGTGGAGCTTACCTGATAATAGGCTTCGGCCACGGCGAAAAGCAGCTCGTTTTTCTGGTGCCTGCCGTTGTATTCTGCGCTGTCCTGATTCTCGTAAGCATTTTTCAGCAGAGGAATGGAACGTGCGTTGAAAATCGTCATGTTGGCTGTGAATCCGAATTTCTGCGACCAGAGGTCCTGCATGACGATTTCATTCATTGGCATTTCGCCTGTGTTCGGGTCCATGTTTGCAAAATCTGGGAACGCCATTGTCGTTTCGCTGTTGTTTCTGGTGACTGAGCCGTCCATGCTGAGGTTCGGCAGTAGAATCGCCCAGGCTTTGTAAATCATCAGATCGGCCTGATACATTACTTCGCCGACGTTGCGCAGGTTCGGATTGTTGCGCAGCGCCATGTTCTGAGCTTCCCGTAGCGTGATGCTTCTGTTCTGCGCCTGAGCAGGCATTGTCAAGCAAGCAAGCAGCGTCAGAATTATTATTATGAATAATGACTTTTTACTCATTTTCTGAATCCTTGTTTCTGACTTATTCCGCACTGGTTTCAATGACCTGTGATTTGTTGCGGCCTAATTTCTTATGCAGCCAGTCAACAACATTGAGCTGCATTCTGTACATTACCGGAACCATTATCAGCGTCAATATTGTTGCAAAAGAAAGCCCGAAAATTACCGCCTGCGCCATGGGACCCCACCATTCGACTGAGGACGAGCCGGAGTCGATGCGCAATTCGGTGAAGTCGATACCGACGCCGAGCGCCATCGGCAGCATGCCGAGCACTGTTGTTATGGCTGTCAGCAACACCGGTCTGAATCTGGTTATTCCTGCTCTTACAAGCGCGTCTCGCGGCGACAGACCGTGTTTCTGTATCAGCTGATCCGTGTAGTCTATCAGGACGATCGCATTGTTTACCACGACTCCGGCCAGAGAAATCACTCCCATGCCGGTCATTATTATTCCGAATTTATTGCCGGTTATCATAAGGCCTATGAAGACTCCGATCATTGATATCACCACCGAGCCAAGAATGATGGCGGGACGTATAATGGAGTTGAACTGTGTGATGAGAATCATCATTATGAAAAATATACCGATCACAAACGCCTCGGAAAGGAAGGCTGCCGCCTTGTCCTGCTCTTCACTTTCGCCTGAGAAATGCATTATGAAGCCCGGCGCCAGGTCCATTTTTTCGTTCAACAGTTTTTCAACGTCGATCATTACTTCCGATGAACTGCGTCCCTGTACGTCGGCGCTTACAAGAACTGTACGTTTCTGGTCGATATGATTGATGCTCCCGTAACCGGCGGTCATTTTTACTTCAGCCACATCGCGCAAAGGAATCTGGATGTCGTCTTTTCCGGTGACGATGATGTTGAGGATGTCGTTCATCTCGTTTCTGTAGTCTTTATCGTATTTCACGACTATATCGTATTCTTCGTCGCCTTCGCGCAGAACGCTGGCCTTTGTTCCGTTGACAGCGGTACGGACTGCATGAGCAATGCCCATTGTGTTCACCTTGCGCAGCATGGCTTTTTCGCGGTCAACTTCGATTCTAACTTCCGGTTTGCCGCTTTCGTAATCGTCTTTAATATCGACGACGCCCGGAATTGTTGCGATGTACTCTTTGACCTGCCTTGCGTAAGCGTATGCCTGGGCGTAATCATCACCAGAAATTTCCACCGAAACCGGTGCGCCAGTCGGTGGGCCGTGTTCTTCGATATCTACAATGTATTCCGCTCCGGGAATGTCTTTCAGCATTTTACGGATGTTGGTTATGCTGTCCCAGGTGCTGTGTGTGCGCTCGAATCTGTCTTTGAACTCGATGTCGGCAACCGCCATGTGCGAATTGCCTCCGCCGCTGGAGAGCGAAAGTCCCGAACCGCTGTAGCCGACGTTGGCGATGATGTTTTTTGTGTTGTCTTCCGCCTGAGAGATTTCTTCGGCTTTTTTCATATATGCATCGGTAGTCGCCAGCAGTGTCCCTTCGGGCGCGGTAATTTTTATCTGCGCTTCTTCGGGGGTTGTGGTCGGGAAAAATTCTATGCCGGCGCCGAATATCGGATAAACCATGAGTGTTGCGATGAGCACGGCGTTACTAATCAGGAGCAGTGTTTTCGGGTGATCCACCGACCATTCAAGCATACGCTTGTAGCGTTTCATTACTGGACCTTTTACTTCTCCTGAGTCGTCGAAAAGTTTTTTGCCCTTTTTTACTACCAGAAAATCTGAAGTATTGACCGGATTTATCACCAGTGCGACAAACAGGGAGGCGAGAAGGGCGATAATGACCGTTTTGGGCAGGTAACCCATGAACTCACCCATGATGCCCGGCCAGAATATCATAGGTGCGAAGGCCGCCACTGTTGTAAGTGTGGACGTTATGACTGGCCAGGCGACTTCGTTGGTAGCCACAATTGCAGCTTTTTCTCTCGGTAACCCATCTGAAGCGTGGCGGTATATGTTCTCAATCACTACGATAGAGTTGTCAACAAGCATGCCCAGTGCAAGAATCAGCGAGAACAGCACAACGAAGTTAAGCGTAATTCCAAGAACCCGGAGAACGATGAATGTTATTAGCAGTGAAGTGGGAATTGCTACTGCAACGAAAGTTGCATTGCGCATGCCCATCGCCCAGAAAAGCACTATTATGACCAGCAGCAGGCCGCTGATGATGTTGTTTTCAAGGTCCGTCACCATGTCCCGGATGTATTTGCTTTCATCCTTGCGGATCATAACACCGGTGCCGGCAGGCAGCTTCGGTTCTATTTTTTTCAGCAGTGCTTTAATTTCGTCTGCGATTCTGACTATGTTTTCACCGCTTCTTTTTTTAATTCGCAGCGTTACGCATTCTTCCCCATTCAGGCGGGAAATCGTCTCGCGATCTCTGAACCCGTCCTGAACATAGCCGATATCCCTGAGTTTCACCGGGTTTCCGGCAGGGGATTTGATTACGATGTCTTCCATGAGATAGACATTTTTGTACTCGCCCGGAATTCTGACTGAAAACTTGCTGTTTCCCAGTTCCAGATTTCCTGCCGGCGTCGTCAGATGCTCCTCCTGAATCCTGCCGATTACCTGACCGACTCCGATGTCGTAATAACGCATTTTCTCCGGGTCAAGGTTTATGTAGATTTCCCGGTCGAGGCCGCCGGTAAGATCAACGCCCAGAACGCCTGGAATCTGTTCGATTTCGTCTTCAATGTCTTCGGCAGTTTCCTTAAGCTTGTCCAGCCCGTAGCTCCCCGAAACATTTACAAGCATCATGGGAAATTCGGAGATATTTATCTCAATCAGGGTAGGGTCTTCGGCATCTTCAGGGAGGTCCGGTTTTGCCTTATCGACTTTGTCACGAACCTTCTGATATGCATCGTCCATGTCTACATTTGTTTCGAATTCGATCTGAACTACAGAAGAAGATTCCGAACTGCTGGATGTCATCTTCTTAACGTCCTTCAGGTCTTTCAACTCGCGTTCGATGATGTTTGTGACTAGTTTTTCAATGTCTTCAGGCGCGACGCCCGGATACAGCGTATGCACCAGAATAATAGGAATTTCAACGTCCGGCGCCGATTCGAGCGGGAGCGAACGGTAAGAATTGATTCCCATCAGCACTATGAGAAGAAAAAGGACATAAATACTGGTTTTGAATTTTATGGCAAATTCAGTGATTCTCATCTGCGAAAACTCCATTGACCCGCGCAGGGCCTGCTGTGGAAGTTCTGTTTTCTATTGTCCCGGAGTTTCAGTCGGTGATGATTTTTACCGGTTGGCCGTCAACCAGATCGCGCTGGCCGATTACTACGAGGTTGTCTCCGACATTCAGACCTTCTGAAATTATAACCTTGTGGCCCTCACTTGCTCCAAGCGAAACTTCGCGCAGATGCGCTATGCCGTCTTTTTCCACATAGACGATGTTTCTTTCGTTGGCGTTCAGGACTGAATCCTGAGTGGCGACGACGACATTTTCGTGCTGTTCGGCAAGAATTTTCACTGTGGCGGCCATGCCGACCTTTATTGCATAATCCTGATTATCCACGTAAACGCGCATCTGAAAAGTTTTGCTTTCGGGATTGGCTGCCGGCAGAACTACATGTACTTTGCCGTCGAATTCTTTACCGAGGGCATCAATTCTGACTTTGACCGGCATGTCGTGTGCCACTTTAGCCGCCAGAGTTTCCGGCAGTTCGGCTTTTACTATGATGCGCTTGAAGTCTACAATCTGGAATACCGGTGAACCGGGGCCGACGAATTCGCCGGTTTCGACAAATTTTCTGGCGACGATTCCGTTGATTGTGCTTTTAATCAATGATTTCGAAAGATTGGCGTTTGCAATCTTCAGTTGAGCTTCGGCCAGCGTCCGGTTTGTCTCTGCCTCATCAATCTGTTGCTGGCTGATGAGTTCTTCGTCTTTCAACGCTTTCAGGCGTTCAAGTGTTTTTACCGCCAGATCGAACTGTGCCTGTGCCTGATCTGCCTGGGCTTTCTGCATTTCGTAGTCGATGCGGGCCAGCGTTTGACCTTTGCCGACTCTTGCCCCCAGATCGACAGCCAGATGTTCGATGCGTCCTCCGTTTTCTGCGGAGAAAGTTACGTCGCTGTCGGCCAATGTTTCGCCGCTGACCACTATCTGTTCGCTCAGACTGGCCAGTGCAACGGGTTCGACCTTCACATTGACCGGCTGAACGTCTTTGGCCGTTACGGTCTCTTTGTCTTCCTGCGCAGAACTGGCAGGTTTTGAACAGGAGGAGAGAGATAATGCAGCAAGCGTGGCAAGTGCGATTACCACCATGATAATGAGAGCTGAGCGTTTCATTTTTTTGACTCCATTATGAATTATTTATTGTTCGCAAAAGCGATCGGGTCGCTTGCAACCTGATTGAAAATCACCGTTTTCAGTCCGGCTTTCATGTCTTCGATGTTCCATTTGTCTGCATATTTGTGCAGAGCCAAGAAAAACACCGAAATCATTGTGCCGTATAGCGCAAAAAGCAGCATGTCGATATCCACATCTATAATTTCCTCCTGCTTCCGCGCTTCCTCCAGTACTTTGCCTAGGACAGCAATGAATTTCATGCGGCGTTCAAGAACGCACTGCAAAGTATGGTCGGAAGAAATGCGCGGATGAACATATGTGTAGAAGAGGAAGAAGAACGCCTTGTTTTCCGACAGATAATCTATGTATTTATCGACAAATGTGTAAATTCTGGTAAGAGGCGATTTGCCCTCCTCATTCAGTATGTTTTCCAGAATGGAATAATGCTGCTCTGTACGAAATTTCAGCAGTTCAAGGAAAAGAGTGTCTTTGTCTTTGAAATACTTATACAGGGTACCGATACCGAATTCCGATTCGCGGGCGATGTCGCTTACGGATGTTTCATGGAAGCCGTTCTGGGCAAACAGCTTTTCTGCGGTTTTCAGTATGTACAACCTGCGATTGTCGTCTTCCTGCTCTTTTCTGCTTTTGATTGCTATTTCCATAAAGAACACCTCTTTTTTGCTTTTTGCAACCAACATTCGAATGTTGAATTCTAATTCAGTGTTCGAATTCAGCTTCATGGTAACTCCAATTTTTATATTGTCAATGTAAATATTGTTAGAAATGCAATATTTTCCGGTGAGGAGAAAATATTGCCTATCTATTTGAAATAATTGATGATATCGCAGAATTGTCTGGCATTAATGGCATTGCTGGTGTATTTTGATAATTGGTGTCGAATGCTTTTTACTACTGGATTTCGTGGCGGCAATGTGTAAAATGTAATAAACATTTGGCTTATTTATCCATTTAATGACTTGCAGGGGTGAAAAATGGGCATTTTCTGGCGGGATCGTCCGGTTTTTGTGACTGGCGCGACGGGCCTTCTTGGCTCCTGGCTTGTTAAGCATCTCATTAAAAGTGGTGCCGAAGTTGTCTGTCTTATCCGGGACTGGGTCCCTCAATCCGAACTTCTGCGTTCGCCGGAAACACATGCAATAAAATATGTCAGAGGCGATGTCTGCGACCAGGCGCTTATTGAGCGTGTTCTTGGAGAATATGAAATTGATACTGTTTTCCATCTTGCTGCACAAACAACTGTTCAGGTCGCTTTGCGCAATCCGGTATCCACATTCGAAACAAATATTGGTGGAACGTGGGCACTGTTGGAAGCCTGCCGCCGCAGCCCGAAGGTCAGGCAGATTGTTGTTGCGTCGTCCGACAAAACTTACGGTGAGCAGAACGAACTGCCTTACACCGAGGATGCGCCATTGCTTGGCGTATTTCCATATGACGCCTCAAAATCATGTGTTGACATACTTGTCAGAAGTTATGCGAAAACATACGAACTGCCGGTCGCCGTGACCCGTTGCGGAAATTTTTACGGCGGCGGCGACCTCAACTGGAACCGTATCGTTCCCGGCACGATTCGTTCGATAATTCGCGGCGATAATCCGGTTATCCGCTCCGACGGAAAATTCATACGTGACTATTTCTACATAGAGGATGGCGCTCTGGCCTATATGACTCTGGCCGAGAAGCTGGCTGAGGACCGCGCACTTATCGGAGAGGCTTTCAATTTCTCGACCGAAACTCCGCTGACGGTTACGGAGATTGCCGGCATGATCCTGAACATAATGGGATCGAAACTTGAACTTGAGATACTGAATCAGGTTTCGAAGGAAATTCCGGCTCAGTATTTGAGCGCAGCAAAAGCGCACCGGGTTCTTGGCTGGAAACCGCATTATACAATGAAGGAAGGTCTTGAGAAAACTGTGCAGTGGTATCGGGATTTCTTTAATGTGGCGGTGAAAGAGTCTTAAGGGGAGGGGCCGTTAAATGGCGTGTCGTTCGTGTGGTGAGCAGAAGCTGTTGGAACTGCTTGATCTGGGAGAAACTCCGCTGGCGAATTCTCTATTGAGCGGCGACGAATTGTCGTCGCCGGAAGAAAAATTTCCTTTACAGCTGTTTTTCTGTCCATCATGCAGTCTGGTGCAGATAGGCGAAAGCGTTCCGCCGGAAAAAATGTTCAGCAAATATCGTTATTTCTCGTCATACTCAGACACCATGCTGGCGCATTCGCAGAAGCTGGCTGAGCGTGTTATTGCCGATAGAAAGCTTGGGGCCGACAGTCTCGTAATTGAAGTGGCAAGCAATGACGGTTATCTGTTGCAATTCTACAAAAACAGGGGCGTCGGCGTTCTCGGAATCGAGCCGGCGCGCAACGTCGCAAATCATGCCATAGAGGTTAAAGGCATTCCGACTCTGGTGGAATTTTTCGGGGCGGAATTCGCGGCAGAATACGTGCGCCGCAACTCACGCTGTGACGTTCTTCACGCAAACAACGTTTTCGCTCATGTGCCGGATATCAACGGTTTTGCAGAAGGGATCAGAACAATACTTAAATCGGACGGCGTGGCTTATCTTGAGTCGCCGTATCTTAAAAATCTGCTCGACAACTGTGAGTTCGACACCATTTATCACGAACATCTTTTCTACTATTCTCTAACTGCACTGGACAGGCTGTTCGCCAGACACGGTATGCTGATTTTCGACGCCGAAAAAATTCCCATTCATGGCGGTTCGATGCGAATTCACGTCTGCCATGCAGGATATATGGCGCGCAGCGAGCGGGCCACACGTCTGCTGGCAGAAGAACTGGAGTGGGGTGTCGATTCTCCTGCGACATATTTGAATTTCTCTGAAAAAGTTCAGAATCTGAAGAAAGACCTCTGCTGGCTGCTGCACGATCTCAAATCGCAGGGCAAACGCATTGCCGCATATGGTGCAGCGGCCAAGGGCAGTACGCTTATCAATTATTTCGACCTGGGAAGGGAGCTTATTGATTTTGTCGCAGACAGAAGTCCGCACAAACAGGGATTGTTTATGCCCGGCAAACATATTCCAATAGTTGCCGTTGATGTGCTGCTTGAAAAAATGCCGGATTATGTGCTTCTTTTCACCTGGAATTTTGCCGATGAAATACTGGAGCAGCAGAAGGAGTATCGCCGACGTGGCGGCAGGTTTATAATACCGATTCCAGAACCTACTATTTTGTGAGAATACGGCATGGCGATTTTTGAGGAAACCGGGATTGAAGGTGCGTTTCTCATCCGCCCGGAAAGGATTGAAGATGAGCGCGGCTATTTTGCCCGCACCTGGTGCAGGGCGGAGTTCTCTGCCCGCCATCTGGAAACACGTCTTCTGCAGTGCAGCACTTCTTTCAATAAAGCAAAAGGAACATTGCGCGGCATGCATTATCAGGCTGCGCCTTATGGAGAAGTAAAGCTTGTCCGTTGCACCAGAGGCGCAATTTACGATGTTATTCTTGATCTGCGCCGCGAATCTTCTTCATTCGGTCGCTGGCAGGCTTTTGAACTCAGCGCAGAAAACGGTCTGATGCTTTACATTCCACAACAGGTTGCACACGGTTTTCAGACGCTGGAAGACTCCAGTGAGGTTTTTTATCAAATATCGGAAATCCATGTTCCATCGGCAGCGCGCGGTGTCCGATACAACGATCCGGCCTTTGAAATATCCTGGCCGCAGCCGGTGACGAGCATATCCGAACGTGACTCCTCTTATTCTGATTACAGGAAATAAATATGAGCACAGAAGACAGAAAACGCATCGACGCGGAAAAAGTCAGGCAATACTGGGAAGAGCGTGCCAGAGAGTTTGCCGGCAACCCGGACGCCACCACAAACGATGTTTATCTGCGCGAACTTGAAGCCCGCACTCTTGTTGAGCAATTGCAGGCTCTCGATCTGCCTGACGGCGCCGAAGTTCTGGATGTCGGTTGCGGCAACGGCTACACGCTGCTTATAATAGCGGAGCACTTCGAGAAGTTGCGCTTTGTAGGTATGGATTATTCCGCCGCCATGATTGAATCCGCCGCAACTCTTCTGGCTGGCAGGCCGAATCTGAAAAATCGCGTGTCTTTTATGGTTGGTGACGTAACGCGTCTGAACGAATTCATCGGGGATCGCCTTTTCGACTGCATTATGAGCGATCGTTGTCTTATAAACCTGGCATCATTTGAAGTTCAATCCGAAGCCATAGGCTCTCTGTCGAAGCATCTTAAAGCCGGCGGACATTTTGTGGCCATCGAGAATTTCATGGAAGGACAACGGGAATTGAACGAGGCTCGTGCCGCTCTCGGTCTTCCAGAAATTCCGGTGCGCTGGCACAACATATTTTTTAACGAAGACGAATTTGTGGAAGTGTGTCAGAAACATTTTACAGACGTGCGGATTCACGAATTTGCCAGTTCGTATTATTTTGCCACCAGAGTTATTTATTCAGGCATGTGCAGAATGCAGGGCGTAGAGCCTGATTATAGGCACGAAATTCACCAGCTGGCAGTGAAGCTTCCTGTGAGTGGCAGGTTCTGCCCCATAAGAATGGCCGTTATGAAACTCAAATAAAGAACAGGGCGGTGAGCGTCATGCACTTCGATGAGGAAAGAAGGAAAAGCATTGCAGAATTGGGCGCAGATGACGATCTGAGACGACGGGCTCTTGAATGGCTTACGGATGTTTCTCGCAAAAAGTACAGTTATCATTTCGACTGGCTTGGACGGCCGATAATTCAGTTTCCGCAGGATATCGTCGCTTCTCAGGAAATTGTCTGGAAAACCCGTCCCGATCTCATCATCGAAACAGGCATCGCCCGTGGCGGTTCTCTGGTTTTGTGGGCATCGCTGCTCGAAATGATGGGAGGAGAGGGGAGAGTGCTGGGAATCGACATCGACATCCGCGAGCATAACCGCGCCGCCATTGAGGCTCATCATCTCAGCCGTCGCATAAGCATGCTTGAGGGCTCTTCTGTCGACGACGGCATCGCCGGGAAGGTTCGGGAAATTGCATCGGAATACAAGCGCGTCATGGTTGTCCTGGACTCAATGCATACTCACGAGCATGTTCTGAAAGAATTGCAGCTTTATGCCCCGCTGGTAACTGTCGGTTGTTATCTGCTGGTTTTCGATACCATAATCGAATTTCTGCCGGATGATTATTTTCCTGATCGCCCGTGGGGACGCGGCAACAATCCTTATACTGCATTGCAGGAATATCTTAAAACATGCAGGCGATTTGAGCTTGACCGCGAAATGGAAGACAAGCTTCTCATTACGGTCGCTCCGGGCGGATATCTGAAATGCATAGGGGAGTGAATGAAATGGAGCGCATACCGGTTGCAGGACCGTGGATTACGCAGAAGGAAATCGAATACGTCAAAGACGCCGTCGAAAACGCCTGGTACGGAAATGCCAACATGTATCACGAGCGTTTCGAGCGCGGTTTTGCCGAGTATGTCGGCAGACGGCACGCAATTGCGCTGCCGTCCTGCACCTCGGCGATTCATCTGGCGCTTATGGCGCTGGGTGTCACCTCCGGTGATGAAGTGATTGTGCCGGACATAACCTGGATAGCCAGCGCAGCTCCGGTTACTTACGTGGGAGCGTTGCCTGTGTTTGCTGATATGGAGCCCGATACATGGTGCATATCTGCGCAGTCTGTCGAAAGGCTTGTCGGACCGAAAACCGCAGCTGTTATCGCAGTCGATCTGTACGGCAACATGCCGGATTACGATCGGCTTGAGAGCGTCTGCCGACGTCACGGTCTGCGGCTGATAGAAGATGCCGCGCAGGCAGCAGGCGGCTCTTATAAGGGGCATAAGGCCGGTTCCATCGGAGACATAAGCGTTTTCAGCTTTCACGGCAGCAAGACGCTGACGTGCGGTGAAGGCGGCATGCTGCTGACCGATGATGAAAATATTTATCGCCGTTGTCTTTTTCTGCGCGATCACGGACGCTCCTCAGGTTCAAAGATGTTCTATAACGATGAAGTTGCGTACAAATACAAAATGTCTTCAATGCAGGCCGCGCTGGGGCTGGCGCAGCTGGAGCGTATCGACGAACTGACTGCCCGCAAGCGTGAAATGTTCGAATGGTATGCAGAAGCCCTGGCCGGAACTGACGGCATAAGCCTTAATGCAGAGAAGCCGGGTACACTCAACACATACTGGATGATTTCGATTCTGCTCGATCCGGTGCTTGGAATAGCAAAAGAATCGCTGATGTCGGCGCTGTCTGCGCATAAAATCGACACCCGTCCGTTCTTTTATCCGCTGAGTTCGCTTCCGGCGTACAGAGATAACCCCGATATCGCGCGTGCCGCCCACGAAAACGTTCATGCTTACGGCCTGTCGCCTTTCGGCTTGAATCTGCCGAGCGCACTCTGTCTGTCAAGGACTGAAGTAGAATACGTTGCAGACAAGCTTCGCATTGAGCTTGACTCTCTCAGAAAAAAAGGCTGACATGTCCTCTAAATTCAGAGTGAATAAAAAAAGTCTGAAGCAGGCTCATGGGCAGGCGGCACAGAATCGTCAGAAATCAACCGATCTGAATTACGCAATGGAGCTGCATCGCGCCGGACGTCTTGATGAGGCCGCCGCAATTTACAAATCTGTTCTTGAGAGCGATCCTCAGAACTCTGAAGCGCTGCATCTGCTGGGCGTAATCGCTTCTCAATCAGGCAAAGCCGGAGAAGCGGTAGCTCTGATATCGAAAGCGATTGCAATCAATCCCAATCAGGCTCAGTATTACGATAATCTGGGCGTTGTATATATGAACGTCAACAAGCCGGAAACCGCTGCCGTTTACCATCGCAAGGCGCTCGAAATCGACCCTGCGTATGGCATGGCGCATTACAATCTTGGCGTGTCATGTCACGCCACAGGCCGCGCAGATGAGGCTCTGCATCATTTTCGCGAGGCGGTAAATATAAATCCGAACCACTACGACGCCCGCAACAACCTGGCCATGATTCTGTGCGAGCAGGGCTTTTACACCGAGGCGATTGCACATAGTGAAGCTGCAATAAGACTGCGTCCTGATAATGTGAAGAATTTCATAAATATGGCAGACTCTTTTCTGGGACTCGACAAGCCGAATCAATCAATCGCCTTATATGAAAAAGTGCTGGAAATGGAGCCGGACAACGAACGTGCGCTTTTTTCTCTGGGCGTAATCTATATCAAACTGGCGCGCTGGGAAAAGGCTGTCGATTATCTGAAACGCAGTCTGGGAGATTCTGACAACAAAGCGCTGGTAACACAGAAACTGGCCGAAGCTTATTCGGAAATGCTCGACTGGGATGCGCTGGAGGAAACGCGGCGCAGGTTCAACGAACTCGCCATTGCGCACCAGGGCACGCTTGTGCTAGGCAAGTGCGATCCGTTCACCGCCATGTGTTCGTCGGTTCCTCCCGATATTATCAAGCTGACCGCCGAAAGCCATTGCCGGAAAGTTCTGTATTATTCTCCCAAAGTGGATTTCAAATACCGGATGCCCCTGGACGGAAAGCTGAAGATCGGATATCTGTCGCCGGATTTTTCAAAACATGCCGTCGGTTTTCTGTTGAATGACATTTTTGCTCTGCATGACAGAAATGAGTTTGAAATATACGGATATCTGCTGCGTAACGAGTTTGACGAGTATACGCAGACAATTCAGAACAGCTGCGATCATTTCGAGAATCTTTCGCGTCTTTCGCATGCCGACGCCGCCGCGAAAATAAACTCGGACGGCATAAATATTCTTGTCGATCTCGTCGGGCACACTGCGTATTCGCGCGTTCAGATTGCGGCCTTGCGTCCCGCGCCGGTGCAGTGTCACGCCATAGGATACCCAGGAACAATGGGAGCCGATTTCATTGATTACTATATCAGCAATGAAATATGTGTTC
>JAKQSH010000125.1 GCA_029570245.1 Deltaproteobacteria bacterium
GGGGGCATCGTAACCCTTGAGCGCCGGATAAATATCCATGCCGTTGATGTAATCGTTGTCGTCGTGCGAGTAAATGCAGTGCGCTGCGGTAAGCAGATAGCCCGGCATTATGATTGTTCCGGTGCAGACCGCCTGATAACCGCCGGAAAGCGACATGACCAGTTTGGATATGCAGCGATAGGGATATTGCGTAGCGTCGCTGACCGACGTAAGAGCTTTGCTGTCAGCCGAATCGACAGGCGCTTTTCTGTCGTCCAGCGGACTGTTGACGCCGGGAACGGAAATGCTCTGCGTCGGCAGCATGGAATCCGCAGATAACCCGCCTTCGGAATGCATGCGCTCCAGCCAGGCCGCGATGGCTTCCGGTGACGGCTCCATTTCGGGCAGGTTGCCGATTTTCGATATATCCATTGTCGCACCCTGGCGGGCAGGAAGGTCGATTCTGATCAGACCGGAAGCGGTGCGAACAGCAACAGGTGTTGACTGCGCATCAGCGGAAAAAGCTTCTGCCGGAATAATGACGGAGAGAATGAAGAATGCGGAAAGAATAAGGTTTTCTAATTTTTTCATACTGCGGACTCCAATGACCAGTATTATGTCAAACAACAATCTGATAGGGTATTTGACCTTTTGAGGACTGTCAATCATTAAATTCCGGCACGCGCATGAAAAATATAACACATACAGAGGTTTCACCGGCGGAAATGAGACTGACATGTCTTCAGCTTTCTGTTTTTTTGCTTGTAAACGTTCCGACTTTGGGTTCATACTCTTAAATAGGAGGTTTTTTTTATTTGTTTGTTTCGATACTTTTTTCCGCCCCGCGTATTAATTTTACTGAACGCTCCGGGCATATCTGACGGACAGGCATGAGATTAATAAGATATTGCATATTATCCATCGCGTTTCTGTTTTTTTTATCCGCATCGGCGCATTCGGCACCGTACAATCTGATCCTCAACGACTCTGCCTCGAATATTTCTCTTACCTCCAGACTTGAAGTTCTGGAAGACCATGCCGGTTTGCTGAGCTTCGAAGATGTCAGTTCCGGGGCTTTCGAAAAGCATTTTGTCTGCCCGCGCAAGGAATTCCTCAATTACGGTCTCACATACTCGGCATTCTGGGTTCGTTTCAATGCCGAAAACAGCGGAACGCAGAAACATCACTGGGTTCTTTATTACGAATATCCTCAGATCGGTCAGATGGATGTTTTTGTCGAAAAAAGCAACGGCGAAAACCTGCATATGCGAGGCGGAATAAGCATTCCGATTCAGCACCGTGATTTCAAACATTACCAGCACGCCTTCAATATTCAGCTCGATCCCGGTCAGAGCATGCGCGTATATGTCCGTCTTCAGAGCCGGGCCGTCATGCTTATCGGTTTCAGCTTCTTCGAACGTGAGGATTTCCTGTTGTCAGTAAGCGGCAATCACCTGTTTTTCGGACTCTTCATCGGCGTGCTGCTGGCCTTGATGATTTACAACCTGATTCTTTTCATTTCTCTGCGCGACCGCAACTTCCTGTATCTTTTTCTGCTCGGATTGACATTCATACTGTACGATCTGACTCTTACAGGAGTGGCAGACGAATATCTCTGGCCGGAAGGCTGGAGCGACTGGTCATACATTGCGCCGCTTATCACCAGCGGATTGCTTATGACGATGGGGTTGCTCTACGCGCGTCATTTTCTGGAAACGGCGAAACGCCTGCCGACTGTAAACCGCCTCATGCTGGCGCTGATGCCGATTTCGCTCATGTCGTCGGCAAGCAGCTTTTTGAATTTCAGAATTTCCAACATTCTTACCTGCATTTCCGGCGCGGCGGTAATGGTTCTGCTGCTGACGGCGGCCATAATTTCGTATCGGAGCGGATTCAAGGCGGCACGCTATTTTCTGCTGTCCTTTGCACTGACTCTCATTTCGGGGTTGCTCTTCATTCTGACGATAATGGGCATGCTGCATCTTGATCTGACTCTTTACATATTCCATCTGTCCTTCGCCGCCACCGGAATTCTGCTTTCGTTTGCACAGGCCGAAAGGGTCAACGTGCTGCACGAAACCTACCAGGAGCGCCTGCGGCATGAAGTCGAAAGAAAAACCGACGATCTGAAAGCCACCATCGGCAGTCTCAACCGCGAAATAGAACAGCGTCGCAACGCTGAGCTGCTGTTGCGCAACAGTGAGCAGAATTATCGTTATCTGGTGGAATCCAGCCGCGACATCATTTACAACACAGACATTCACGGCAACGTGAAATACATCAACAAATACGGACTGGAATTTCTTGGCTGCAAACGCGAAGAAGTCATAGGACGCCATTACGTATTTTATATAGAACCGGAATGGCGTGAAAAAGTCATCAGATTTTACGAAGAACAGCGCGCCGCCGGGGTCGAAAACAGCACACTCGAACTGCCGATTATAACATCCAGAGGCGAACTGCGCTGGATTTCACAGAAAGTTCAGACGATACTGGAAGAAGGTCGCCCGATCGCTTTTCAGGCCATCGCCCGCGACATCACCGAACGCAAGCTGCTTGAAGAGCAGCGCGGACGCGATGAAAACCGCAGGCGTCAGCAGCAGCGTCTGGAATCGCTGGGCACTCTGGCTTCTGGCGTCGCTCACGAAATCAACAATCCGGCTCAGATAATTCTGGGCATGAGCGAAATGATACTTGACGAAGTCCAGGCCGACAGCCAGATGGCGCATTACGGCAGAAGCATAAAGTCCGAAAGTCTGCGCATAGCCGACATAGTGCGCAACCTGCTTTCATTCGCCCGTCCCGAACGCCAGAAGTTTTCTCCGGCCAGCATCTATGAAATCGTGGACATTACGCTGTCGCTGGTGAAAACCATCATACGCAAAGACCAGATAACGCTTGATCCGCAGCTTGATGAAAACCTGCCGCAGATAAAGTGCCGCAGCCGTCAGATCATGCAGGTTCTGATGAACCTCATCACCAATGCCCGTGACGCTCTTAACAGCCGCTATCCGGGTTATGACGAAAACAAGGTCATCTCAATCCGAGCTTCGGCTTTCGAACAGGGCGGAGCGGAGTGGCTGCGCATTACCGTACAGGATTCCGGGGCGGGCATACCGGAAGACATCCGTGACCGTATCATGGACCCATTCTTCACGTCCAAGCCGCGTCATATGGGAACCGGACTGGGGCTGTCAATCAGTCACGGTATCGTTCAGGACCACGGCGGCAGGTTGTGGTTCGAAAGCGAAGCGATGCAGTTCACTCGCTTTCATATCGACCTGCCCTGCGAACCGCCTGAAGAAGAAAGCCCCAGTGTCTCCGCATTTGCGGAATAAAACACTTCGAAGCCATTCCGGCTGCAACCTGAACACACAACTCCAGAGTGTCCACCTTTAGGGGGAAGATACCATCATCAAGCAGTGTTGTTCTTGGGTATGAATACGGTTGCGGCAGAAAAAGTGGGCTGGACACGCAGCCGTGATCGACTATCGGCCAATCGTCTTCCGGCTCGGCATAATTCAGACCGGCATATGGATCAGAATCGCCTGGACAAGTCCATTTAAGTTCTGTTTCGCTTTCCGGCAGACACATATCTGTCAAACCTTGATACCAGCAGTAGTTAATTAACGATCCAATCAATT
The DNA here is from genome assembly GCA_029570245.1 of Deltaproteobacteria bacterium. Lineage (GTDB taxonomy): Bacteria > Myxococcota_A > SURF-8 > SURF-8 > SURF-8 > JAKQSH01. The sequence continues at coordinate 3,624 of JAKQSH010000125.1, forward strand.
TCCAATCGGGATCATCAAGGAAGTAACGCGGAGCAATGGAACTAACAGTCATGCAGACTTCGCCTTTATTGCATATCGCCCATGAACACTCCCCGTCAGCGCATTGATGAAAATGTTTGGGGGGACTGATGCCTTCCTCATAAGGGACATGCTCTCCACCTACATGTTGCCCTATATAGCAGAGACGGCGACAAGTATGAGTCGGCTTCCATGTCATATTCGAGGCTGTTTCAGAATAATCGTCAGCGATGTTTCTGCGATTATCGCAGATTTCTCCGTCAAGACAGTCTCCTTCATATACGCACGGCCTGCCACTGGAGGCCTCAAGATTCAGAAAATGCTCTTCCGGATCTGGGGATATATCCCCCTGAGAACCATTTGGGTGATTCTCAGGGGGAATAAGATTGTTCAGACAGGAGTGGTCTGGAAAATCACAGATACCTACACCCGGCTCGCTGAAAGGGGTTTCTATGCAGTCGGTTCCGGCTGGGCACTCAAAAACCTCTTCGCAGGTAAAATCGCAAATTTTAGTACAGAAAGCGCCGTTTGCAGATTGAGTGCACCAAGTCCCCTCAGGGCATCTGGTGTAATCACCATCCAGTCGAGTCGAGGCCAATTGCAGGGTTCACATAGCCCCAGAATTTCAATGGGATGTTCTTCCAAATCGAATTCATCACATTCTCCTGCATCATCGGACTCTGCATCGTGGT
>JAKQSH010000272.1 GCA_029570245.1 Deltaproteobacteria bacterium
CTGGACAAGCTTTCTGCAAATTACGGAGAAGATGTAAAAAGCTGGAAGTGGGGCAGGGTGCATGTCATGGCATTCCAGCATCCTTTTGGATCTGTGCCTGTAGCCGGGCGCTTTTTCAATCCTGAAGCAAAACCTGCTCCCGGCAGCAATGAAACCGTGTGGGTGACAGGCGGAATGTGGCGCGAAAAAGGCTATCTGTTCCCTGTCGAATATGGTCCGGCCTTCAGGCATGTTGTCGATCTGGCCGACATCTCCGAAGGCGGTTTTGTTATTGATGTCGGGCAGTCCGGCTGGTCCCGGACTCCCAATTACTCAAATGGGTTTGAAGACTGGTATGCCGGACGTCTGTGGAAAGTGTCGATGAACGAAGACCGTTATCGCCAGAATGCACAAGGTGTAATGCTGTTGGTTCCGAATAAGTGAAGCTATAAAAAACGCCGACTGAACTCAGTCGGCGTTTTTTTTATTTACCAGATATAAGGTATCAGAGCTTTTCTTTCCGAAGGATAGTCTTCAAAAGTCTGTCTGTACCATTTGTGATGTTTGATGGCGCGAGGTGCAAGATTTGCTGCCGTCCATACTGCGAAGGCCAGTCCACCCATGGACCATGTCAGAATAGCCCAGCCGGACCACTCAATAAGTTCACCGAAGTAGTTCGGGCTCGAAATCCAGCGGTAAAATCCGCCATGCGGAATTTTGTAGCCTTTTTCGCCGGGCTTGCGCAGTCTGAAAAGAATGTTGTCCGACTGGTGGTTTATGAGTAACCCGCCGAAGAACAGTATCAGGCCGATAATGAATCGCGGATCGTAAAACCATGAAATTTCTTTGGCTGGAGAAAGATAAAAAAGCCAGTAGCCCTGAAGATATCCGTTTACCACATTGAAGAACAGGCCGGAAAAGGCGATCATCAGCGGCATTTCTGCACCGGGGCTGCGACGTCTGAATGGAAAAATCAACGCGCGATTTATATAGTGCGTCTGCCAGATAAGAAGAAAAGCTATAGCCACCGGATTGAGCAGGCGGTCGCCCATGAGGTAAAAGAATGTGATTGTTACAACTGCTGGAATCTCCATAATCAGCCAGCCGGTGGTGGCATTTATTTTTGGTCCCCAGCCTCCGCGAGTGTGACGGCCATACGGCGCCGTTATGAAAAACAGCGAGATAAAAACCAGTGCCGCCACGCAGAACCAGCTGATTGTTATCGCATTGTAAAACTCATATGCATTCATTGTCTTTTACGCTTTCAGCATTCCGGCTGTCTTGAACCATTCGTATGTGTCGCGCACTGTATCAATCAGCGGTCTTGGATTGTATCCCAATTCCTGAGTTGCCTTTTCGTGTGAAATATAGCGGTGATTGCGTATCGCGCGCAACGAAACTGAAGTGTAGCGCGGGTCTTTGCGCAGCAGTCTGGCATAGTTTTCGACAAACGGCGCTCCGATGCGTGCAAGCCACATCGGGGACACGAAAGATGGAGCCTGCACTCCGCTGACCTCCTGTGCGCATTTAGCCAGATCAATAAATGGTCGCCATTCGCCAGAAAGCAGGTATTTTTCACCTGTGCGGCCAAGCTTTTCCGCCTGCAATGCGCCGTGTACGATATCGCGCACGTCAACCCAGTCGAAACCGCCTTTTACCAGTCCTGGAAGTTTGTGCTGGAAAAGCTCAAGCAGTGTGCGTCCCATGTAGGAAGGCTTGTAGTCGTATGGCCCAAGAATAGCGGTGGGGCAGACGATAACCGCATCAAGCCCGGCTTCGACGCCTTTCATTATTTCAAGTTCTCCAAGAGCTTTTGTTCTGTCGTATGTAGGAAGCCCTTTGTCAAAAGACCCAGGTCTGTCTTCATCTATTACTTCATTTTTAGGATTTGGATTGCGGACATGAATGGAGCTGAAATGCACCAGACGTTTGACCCCGTGTTCCAGGCAGGCCTTTACGACGTTGCGCGGACCTTGAACATTGACCTTGTGGACAAGCTCGCTGTTCTTGTTGCTTATTGCAATCTTTGCTGCAAGGTGAAACACATGATCCACTCCAGCAAATGCTTTTTCGATTGAATCATAATCGGTGACATCGCCTTTCACCTGTTCGACTTCGAGATTTTCAAGCGCTTCGTCGTCGTAATGCACCAGAGTTCGAACTTCTCTTCCTTCCTCAAGCAGCGCCCTGACCAGATTAGCCCCCACATGCCCCGATGCTCCTGTTACCAGTGTCTTCATATTGTCTCTTTCCGTTTCTCCGGTTAATTGTTGTCGCTTTTCAATCTTTATGCGGCAGGAAGACCGCCTCCAGTTTTTTTATGAGTCTGTTGTTGCCGATGTCGTTTATAAAGGTGTAAACCACCGGGACTACAACCAGTGTCAGCAGCATGGACGTGATGAGTCCTCCGATGACGCAGACTGCCATCGGTGCACGCATTTCACTGCCCTGTCCCTGTCCGAGAGCCGCCGGCAGCATGCCGAATACCATTGCCGCAGTCGTCATAAGAATCGGGCGCAGTCGCACCGGGCCGGCTTTGCGCAGAGCTTCGTTGCGTTCAAGTCCGTCGCGATGACGCAGCGTGTTTGTGTAGTCCACCAGCAGAATTGCGTTTTTGGTGACCAGACCCATCAACATAATGATACCTATCATGGATATCATGCTTAATGACATTCCTGTCAGGAACAGTGCGCCAAGTGCGCCGATGAGAGACAGCGGCAGAGAGATCATAATGGTGATCGGGTGAACGAAACTGTTGAACTGGCTGGCCAGCACCATGTAAATCAGCAGAATCGCCAGAACCAGAGCGAACAGCATGTTCTGGAAAGATTCGTTCATTATCTTAACGTCGCCTTCGTAGTCTGTTATGATTTCCGGCGGCAGTACGCGCCTGGCGATTTCATCGAGCTTGTTCATTGCATCCGCTAGCGGCAGAGATGCGTTTGTATTGCCCAGTATTGTTATCTGACGCTGACGGGCCTGGCGGTCGATCTGAGTAGGTCCGGTGGTGGTGATGATTTCCGCCATATTCGCGATATCGACCAGGTTTCCGGCGGTGTTGCGAACTTTCATATGGGCTATCTGTGAGGCATTGGCGCGCTCCTGCTCTTCGACTCTGACTCTGATGATGTAGTCTTCGCCTTTTTCTTTGTATTTCGACGACTCTATTCCCGCCACCAGAGCGCGGACCGTGCTGCCGATGTTGTATGTCACCACTCCCAGGCTGGCGGCGCGATTGCGGTCCACTTTTACGCGGATTTCCGGTTTGCCTCCTTCGAATGTAGTATCCAGATCGACAAATCCCGGAACCTTGCGCATTTCATCCATAATCAGTCCTGTGTATCTGCGCAGGTCTTCAAGGTCGCCGCCACGCACGTTGAACTGAATCTTTGCAGTACGGAAGCCTGAGCTTTCTCCGATCATGTTGACTTTTTCCGCTGCGATTATGGCTTCTTTGTATGCCTTGAAATCTTCGCGGATGCGTTCCATGAACTGCGCCTGCGTTATCGTTCTTTTGCTTTTGTGTATCAGCTTGACGTAAATTTTCGCCAGATTCTGCTTGCGCTGTGCGTCGGCACCTATGGAAGCAATTGTGCTTTCCACCAGGTCTTTGTATTTCATTATGTCGGCTGCAACCTGACCTGCGACCTCTTCAGTGCGCTCAAGAGTTGTTCCGGTGGGCATTTTTACCGTTACGTTGAATTCTCCCATGTCGAATTCCGGCAGGAATTCAACCGGCAGAAAGCTTGCCAGATAGAGGCTGAAAACGAATGTCGCCACCGCCAGAAAAACTGTTTTCCAGCGATTTTTAAGCGCCCATGAAATCACTATTCCGTATTTCGCATCAATCCAGTCAAGGAAAGCACCGACAAGCCTGTTGAGCCGGTTGTCGCTTGGCTTTTCATGCGAAAGGAAGCGGGAGCAGAGCATCGGCGTGAGAGTGAAAGATACGAACAGAGAAAGAAGCACAGCGATGGTTACTGTAATGCCGAACTGATAGAAAAAGCGCCCGATGATGCCTTCCATAGTTGCTACCGGAACGAAAACCGCCACTATCGACAGCGTAACGGCCAGAACCGCAAGGCCGATTTCGCCGGTGCCGTAACTGGCCGCTTCTTTGGGTTTTTTGCCGTCTTCGATATGTCTGTATACATTTTCAAGAACGACGATTGCATCGTCGATGAGCAGTCCGATCGAAAGCGAAAGGCCCAGCAGCGTCAGCTGATTGAAAGTGAACCCCAGGTAGTTCATAAAAGTGAAAGAGCCGATGACCGATGTTGGAATTGCTATGGCGGCGATGATCGTTGAGCGGATGTTTCTGAGGAAGAAGAAAATGATTACGACTGCAAGAAATGCACCGAAGATCATATCAATCTTAACGTGTTTTATGGATTCCTTCGTGAATTCGGTCGTGTCTGTTGCCGTGATTACCTTCCATCCCGGCGGCAGAGTTTTTCTGATTTCTTCCAGGCGGGCTTTGATGTTGTCGGCGACCTCGACAACGTTGGTGCCGGACTGTTTGCGTATTTGCAGCGTAACCGCCCGGACGCCATCCAGTCGCGATGAGGATTCGCGTTCTTCCAATCCGTCTTCCACGCGCGCCACATCTCCAATTCGGATGCGCCGCCCGGATGTTTCCATTATAACCAAGTCTTCGATTGCTTTTACGCTTCTGAATTCACCATCGACTTTAACTGAAAATTCCGTATCGGAGCTTTTTACTTTTCCGCCTGGAATTTTCAGGTTGCTGGCGGAAAGCACTTGAATGATGTCGTTGACCGCCAGGCCGGAAACATCCAGTTTGCGCGGATCGACCCATACTTTTATTTCGCGTTCCTGACCGCCGATGATGTCTATTGAGCCGACGCCGATGACCTGTTGCAGGTCTTCTTTGATGCGCTTGCGGGCAAACTCTGTCACCTTGTCGATGCTGTCCGGGCCGCCAACGGCCAGTGTCATTACCGGAATGGCGTCGAAATCCAGTTTTTCGACCTTGGGCGCCTCAATTTCGCTGGGAAGGTCTGATACGATACGGCTTATTTTGTCGCGAACATCCTGAATAGCCGAATCGACATCTATTTCGAGGTCGAATTGCAGAATTACCTGCGAAACATTTTCGACGCTGATTGAACGCAAAGTGTCAATACCTGCAATGGTGCTGACCGCTTCTTCTATTTCTTCTGAGATTTCTTTTTCAACCGTTTCCGGGTCGGCGCCAGGGTAAATTGTTGTAATGGTGGCTATCGGCATTTCGACTTTCGGGAAAAAGTCGATACCTATGCGGTCGTATGCGATTGTGCCGAAAACCAGCAGCGCCAGAATGACCATTACGGTAAAAACGGGCCTGTTAATGGCAATATTCCACATGGAACTATCTTCCTGTCATTTGGATTTCATTGGCCGGTCACGGCCACGAAATCGCTGGGTTATCAGAAAGGACGCTGTTCAGCCGTTGTTTTCGACTTTTACTTTGTTTCCGTCTTTCAGATCGCCTGCTCCGGCAGTAACCACCTGGTCGCCGGCGCTGACGCCTTCGATGACGTGAATTTTGCTGCCTGTTGCCTGTCCGATTTTCACGTCATTTCTGTGTACTGTTCCGTCTTTTACTGTAAAAAGATACGGCTGGCCGTTGCTGTCGCGTAATATGGAACGCAACGGCACCATAACTGCGTCGCTCAGATTTTCACGGGTAAAGTTGATGCGGGTAAAAGCTCCGCCTTTTATTCTGCCTTCTGCGTTGTCGATTTTAAGGCGTACTTCGAAATTCTGAGTGGCCTGTTCCAGGCGGTTCGAAACGAAAATGATTTCACCCTCGGTTTCAAGGTCGGCGCTGGCGATGCTTACTTTAGCCTTATCACCTGTTTTAATTGCGCTCGAAAGTTCTTCCGGCAGGAAGGTCTGAACTTCCAGCGAGTCGGTATTGACTATCTTCATCAGCATGGTGGGCGGCATGGATGGTGCATATTCACCGACTTCTTTCAGAATCATAACGATGATTCCGTTGTATGGAGCGCGCAATACGCTGTCGTTCAATGCCTTCTGAGCCTGTTTAAGCTGAGCCTCCACCACTTTGCACTGTGCCTGTGCCGCTTCGTATTGCGCTTTGACACGGTCGAAATTAGCCTGTGCCGTTGCGTCTGAAGCCATCAGCTTTGAAACGCGATCAAATTCGAGCTTCATCAGGTCGGCGTTAGTTTTTGCGGCGGCAAGACCCGCTTCGGCCTGAGCTACGCCAAGTGCAAACCCGCTCTGGTCGAGCTTCAGCAGAATCTGTCCTTTGCTTACTTTGTCGCCTTCAGCTACAAGTATTTCCTTTACTGTTCCCGGAACTTCTGTCGAAAGAAAGCTTTCCTTTACCGGCAGTGCCGTTCCTGTGACCTCAATTGTAGACGTGAAAGCTTCGGTTTTGACTTCTTCCGTCGAAACTATGCGTTCGGATTCAACAACGCCTGTTTCGGCTTTCATTTCGCTTATTTTTGCATTGCCGTTTGAGCATCCGAGCAACAGCAGCGCTGCAAGGCAGACGAACATGATACCAATTCTTATGCGAATTGTTTTCTTCATAATGGTTTCCTTATTCTATTTTTAATAGAACCGAATCAGAGCACTTCTTTCTTTTCGAGAAGATCGGTGCCCATGGCGGTCAGAAGTTCATAATAGGTTTCTCTGACTTTGTTTTCTGCTGCAATAGAGTCGTTTTCGGCCTTGAGATGCTGAGTTTGGGCATCCAGCAGGTCGGTTGTTGTGGTTTCCTGAACATCGAAACGAATCTGTTCGATGCGCAGGTTTTCCGTAGCCTGCTCAAGCTGCGCTTCAGCTACTTTCTGCGACTTGAGGGCCTCTTCGAGT
>JAKQSH010000126.1 GCA_029570245.1 Deltaproteobacteria bacterium
AGGTGCTCGGAGAGATAAACGGCTTTACGACCGAAGAGGCTGCTGAAGCAGTTGAAAGGGCCCGCAAAGCACAGAAAATCTGGGCGAAGACCAGCCTGGACTCCCGCATCGAAATCATCAAACGCTTTCAGTATGTGCTTACCGAGCGCGCCGATGAAGTCTGTCGCTTGATTTCCCAGGAAAACGGCAAACCACTTCAGGAAGCGATGACGACGGAAGTTCTTCCTATCATCGACCTCGCCAGCTATTTTGCCGGACGCGCCAAAGAAATTCTGGCGGATCAGAAAATTCCCCTTCATATGATGAAATACCGCCGTAGCTACATCCAATATCGCCCGCATGGCATAATGCTGATAATTTCTCCCTGGAATTTCCCGTTCACGATCCCTGCCGGAACAGTAATCATGGGCCTTCTGGCCGGAAACGCCATTGTTCACAAGCCGGCCAGCCTTACTCCTCTCATCGCCCTCAAGACACGCGAGCTGTTCAACGAAGCCGGACTCGATCCCGATCTTTACCAGGTTATGCCCGGTCCCGGAAGACTCGGTTCAGAAATAATCGACATGGGTGTCAATTATGTCTGTTTCACCGGTTCAACTGAAGTCGGAGTAAAAGTGGCTCAGGCCTGCGCTAAAAAGCTCATACATTTCAGCATGGAACTCGGCGGAAAAGACCCGGCCATCGTCTGTGAAGATGCAAACGTCGAAATGGCGGCAAGGGCCATTACATGGGGCGCCTTCGCAAATGCCGGCCAGATTTGCGCTTCTGTCGAACGCGTTTACGCTCATCAGGCTGTGTACGACAGGCTGGTATCGCTTATTGTCGAGCACACAAAAGCTCTGCGCATCGGCGATCCTTCGCAGGAGGAAGTGGATGTCGGTCCCCTGATTGACGAAGGTCAGGTGAACACTGCGCAACGTCATGTGGAAGAGGCAGTTTCCAGAGGCGCAAAAGTGCTGACCGGCGGAAAACGCATCGGAAACAGTCTTTTCTTTGAGCCTACCGTTCTGGTTGACACCACAGACGACATGGAAGCGGTGCGTGATGAAACATTCGGTCCGCTGCTTCCAATTATGAAAGTAAGCTCGGATGAAGAAGCGATTGAGCGCTCCAATAATTCAATTTACGGATTGAGCGCTTATATTTTCACAGAAAACCCTGAAAGAGGCCGCCGCATCGCATCCGAACTCGAAGCCGGAACGATAATGATCAATGACGTTCTCATCAGTCACGGCTGCCCCGAAACCCCGTGGCAGGGTTGCAAAATGTCCGGTGTCGGACGCGTGCACTCGGATCAGGGACTTCGTGACTTGTGTTACGGATATCACATTCAGGAAAATGCGCTTGGACAGCCGAGCAAGAGTCCTTTCTGGTACTCATACAGCAACAAACGCTATCAGCAGCTTATCGGCATGGCAAAAACGGTTTTCAGCCGCAGCCTGGCCGGAAGAATAGAAGGAATCAAAAACCTTTTTAATCCGCCTGTTGAAAAATAAAACATGAAGAAAACGCTTGATTTCGACCCCATACTGAGGCAAATCGGCGATGCTCTCGGCTCCGCCATTTCGCTTGAAGAAGGTGTCGCCGAAAGCATGCGCATCATAAATGCTGCGCTTCCTTACTTCAGCTGGGTCGGTGTCTACTGGCTGGACGATCAAAATAACGAGCTCTATCTGGGCCCCTACATCGGGGCCCGGACAGAGCACACCCGCATAAAAATCGGACGCGGAGTCTGCGGAACGGCTGTAGCGGAAAACGCCAATCAGCTTATTGAAGATGTACGCCAGCTTGACAATTATATTGCGTGCAATCTGGATGTGCGATCTGAAATAGTGGTGCTGATACGGGATCATCAGGGACGCATCATAGGGCAGATCGACGCCGATGGACACGAAGTCGGAGCTTTCGACGAAAAAGACGAAGCTTTTCTGGAAAAAGTCGCCGGGCTTATCTCATCGGCGGCAGAAACCTGACTCGGTTCATCTCATGTCGAGACGCCGTGCGACCTGAACATGAAATAGGCCGCGCCTATGAGGCACATTCCTGCCCACAGAAAATCCAGCGAAAGTTTCTGTTTCATATAAAAAGCACAGAAAAGTGCAAAAACCGCCATGGTTATTATTTCCTGAACAACCTTGAGCTGTCCAAGCGAATATACCTGACTTCCCAGCCGGTTTGCAGGAACCTGAAGGCAGTATTCGAAGAACGCGACACCCCAGCTGAAAAGAATGGCAATTATGAGCGGTTTGCCTTTGAGGTCTTTGAGATGACCGTACCAGGCGTATGTCATAAAAGCATTGGAACCAATCAGCATAATAATCGGCAGAACAGCTAACCATTTTATCATTGCGTTTCACCTGTAGTTTTCTCTGCAATATCAGACTTTAAAGGAAAACACTGAGCAAATTCGCGCAAAAGATAGCATTTCCGTATAAGCTGTCAAGATATGGAAGAGACAAGTAAAAACAGGGGGACGGCTCAGGATTTGAATTCGATTTCGTACATACGATATGAAGTTTCAGTCATACCTAGTTTTGCATAAGTTTTCTGCGCGCTGAAATTTTCTTTTTCAACATAAAGCCGTAAACCACAAGCGCCGGATTTTATGGCTGCTTCTTCGATAAAATCATGTAAAGCCCTGTAAACTCCCCTGCCCCGCATTTCAGGTTTTACATATACCGATTGTATCCACCAGAATTGAGCGTTCCTCCAGTCACTCCACTCGTATGTCACAAGGAGCTGCCCCACCACTTCATCATTAAATTCCGCCAACAGATAAAATCCGTGGCGATCATCCTCAATAACGGCACGCACACCGGGCGAAATGACATTCAAATCGAGGCTCCGACCTTCACTTTCGAGCGCCATTGCGACATTGAATTCGGCAATGTTCTGTGCATCGGAAACAACGGCTCTCCTTATCGAGACTGGCAGTTTCATTTTATGTTTCCGCCGCTTTTTCGATCCCAGTCGTTTATGAGGCAGCCGCTCTGACAAGTTGGAGAGCAGCGTCCATCGCAGGGTTCGATGTGAATATTCACTGTGGTCTGAGGCAGATAAGATTTTATGTCGGCGTTGATTCGGTCGGTAATATCGTGTGAATCTTTTACGCTCATGTTTTCCGGCACCAGCAGATGAAATTCGACGAATCTGTAAGGGCCGGACTTGCGGGTTTTCAGTTTATGAAAACCGTTTATGCATGAATCCGCATGGCACAGATAGCTTTTTATCCACTCTTCTTCTTCCTGTGGAAGACTAACATCCAGCAGATCGGCAAACGATCTCCGTGTAAGATTCCATGCAGCGTGCATAATCATCAGAGCAACCAGAATAGCGGCTGCAGGGTCGATCCAGTGCAGGTTTACTGACGGCAGTAATTTCTGACCAAGCCATATGACAAGCAGACCCAATGCCACTCCAGCCGAAGTGTAAACGTCGGTGCGCAAATGCCAGGCATCGGCTTCAAGCGCGATAGAGTCGGCTTCCTTTCCGATTTTGAAGAGGAAATGCGAGACGATGATATTGACTATCGAAGAAACGGCCATTACACCGATACCCCAGCCTATCTGTTCCACCGGCGCCGGGCGCATAATCTTCAAAATCGCTTCATATATAATCCAGGCCGCAGCCAGAAAAATCAACAAAGCCTCAATCGTGCCGGAAACATTTTCGTATTTGCCGTGCCCGAACGGATGATCCTTGTCGGCAGGTTTGCTGGACGTTCTTACAGCGATGTAGGCGATTGCAGCGGCCAGCGCGTCCACGCCGGAATGAATGGCTTCCGACATTACTGATACCGAACCGATAAGCAGGCCGATGACGACTTTGAAAACCACCAATGTTGTGTTGGATATTACCGATATCGCAGCTATAAAAGTTTTCTTTTTCTCTATCAGCATTCTGGATCATACATTTCATTGCAGCAGTAAACAGAAAATTGTTTTTTTTAAGATAACACAACACTCAGACCGATTCACGATATTTCCCAATAATTTCTTGCCGTTATGTAAGTCTCATCTATTTTGGTGAGCCATCCCGGACAACATGAGTTAGTATGTATGACGGCAGATATATTTAAGGAGCAGCAGATTATGAACGTTACTCTCAGAATTCTGTGGATATTTCTGGTGGTTTCCGGCTTTTCTCTTTTTGCAGAAAGCGCATACGCC
>JAKQSH010000297.1 GCA_029570245.1 Deltaproteobacteria bacterium
AAATTGAGGAATTCCCGGCGCAGATTGCGCAGGTGGCGTTGTGGATGACCGACCATCAGATGAACATGCGCATAAGCGAGGCGTTCGGGCAGTATTTCCGCCGCCTGCCGCTGAAGAAATCGCCGAACATCGTCTGCGGCAATGCCCTGCGCATGGACTGGGAAAGCGTGGTCAAGCCCGCCGAGCTTTCATACATACTGGGGAATCCGCCGTTTGTGGGCGCGAAATACATGAATGACGCGCAGAGGGACGATGTTTTCTCGGTTATGGGCGATATAAAGGGTTACGGCCTGCTTGATTACGTATCGTGCTGGTATGTAAAGGCCGCAAAATTTATGAAGCAGAACAGAAACATAGAAACGGCTTTTGTTTCGACCAATTCAATTTCACAGGGAGAGCAGGTGGGTGTTCTGTGGGCGGAGCTTTATCAGCAGAACTGTCGTATTAATTTTGCGCACAGAACTTTCCAGTGGAATTCGGATGCGCGCGGAAAAGCCGCCGTTCATTGTGTAATTATCGGCTTTGCTTATAAGCAGAGAAGTGAAAAATTCATATTCGATTACGAAACGCCAGTTTCGGAGCCGCACGCTCTGAAGGCGAACAACATCAATCCTTATCTGGTGGACGGCCCCGATCTCGTGCTTGCCCGCCGCAACAAACCGCTCTGCGATGTGCCGGAAATAGGCATAGGCAACAAGCCCATAGATGATGGCAATTACCTCTTCAAACCGGAAGAAAAGGAAGAGTTCCTGCGCCTTGAGCCTGCCGCAGCGCCCTATTTCCGCCGCTGGATCGGCTCTGATGAATTCATAAACAACATCGAAAGATGGTGCCTGTGGCTGGGTGACTGCCCGCCGAATGTATTGAAGAAAATGCCGCACGCAATGGAGCGGGTGCAGGCTGTGAAGAAATTCAGGCTGGCCAGTAAAAGCGCTCCTACCCGCAAAATTGCCGAAACACCGACCAGATTTCATGTGGAGAATATGCCCAAAGGAAATTCACTTGTGATTCCTGAGGTTTCGAGTGAAAGGAGAGTTTATATACCATTAGGTTATGTTGGTCCTGAGATACTTTGCAGTAACAAGGTGAGATTGTTTCAGGACGCTACGCTCTTTCATTTCGGTGTGTTGCAATCCACAATGCATATGGCCTGGACACGCGCAGTCTGCGGACGCCTTGAAAATCGTTATCAATACTCAATAAATATAGTCTACAACAATTTCCCCTGGCCGGAGGCGACCGAAAAGCAGCAGGCCGCCGTTGAAAAAGCTGCGCAGGCCGTGCTTGACGCCCGCGCGCGTTTTGCGGATTGCAGCCTGGCCGACCTTTACGACCCGCTGGCCATGCCGCCTGAACTGCTTAAAGCCCACCACGCGCTGGACCGCGCCGTTGACGCCGCCTACGGCAGAAGCGGCTTCAAAAGCGAAGCCGAGCGTGTGGCATACTTATTCGAGCTGTATCAGAAAATCAGCAGCCCCCTGCTGCCGCCCGCGCCGAGAAAGAAAAAGAAATGACCACGCCGCCTTTCACATCTTGAAAGCGCCGCCATTTTCTGATTTTAACTGCTGCCGGCCGGAAGGCAGAAAAAACGATCAGGCTTCGTCCCCGCAGAAGGATTCACACTCGGTTTCGCAGTCTGCAATACAGTCAAGACAGCCGTCTATTGTGGTAAGCGTGCTGTCGCCGCACGAACATGAACATGTACACTGCCTGTCGCAGATGTCGGATGTGTCGCCGTCCGTGTCGGATGATGAACTCGAAACATCGCCGTCGGCGCTGCTTTCGGGTTCCTGACTGGTGTTCGCGTCAACGCAGGCCAGGAAATCCGCGCATTCTTTTTGTTTGCGGCACGGATAAATTTTCTGGTAATTCCAGGAGTCCTCAGAAATGTCCTCGCAGGTGGCGCGATTTTCATACATGTACAATTCACGGGTTTCTTCGTCGGAAATGGTGCATTCGGCAGCCTTTTCCATGTAGTCAAGACAGACTTCTTTAGTTCTGTTCGAGTCTTCACAGGAAAAACTCAACAGCGCAATTGCAGCAGACAGGCAGATTGTGAAACAGGCGGACGTTTTTACTTCAAACATGACGGCACCTCTCTTTTCCAGCAGAATTTAAGCAGAATGTGCGATTTTTTTCAAGAACTCATATAAATTCAGGCAAATCAGCGTGTATTGTTCATCCTCCATGCTGCATATAATGGCCGAAAAAAAAACGATCCAGCTGAATATCTTGCAAAATCAAGCGGCACATGGCAGAATTCATGTTCAGGATATTGAAAATTCCCCGGCATAAAAAATAAGGGCCTGATCGACAGAATACATGCTTGTATGTACATCGGCGGGAAAAGGTGTCAGACTGCAACAACAAGGCTGGTTATTTCCGCTTTCGCTTGCAGCACAGGATATTTATAAATCCGGTGACGACATCCGGGCAGATGACGGATATCCGCGAACTCTGCGGCGAACGCCGTCTGTGGAATTGGAAAAACGGAGAATGAGACGGTGAAACTATCTCTGCTGCCGGCAATGACTGTCGCATCTTTAGGAGTGCTTCTGGGGCTGGGCCTTACAACCTTCGATTACGCGGAAGGTCTTTCTTATTTAAGCACCGATCCGAAATCCTGTGCGAACTGTCACATCATGCATCCGCAGTACGATGCCTGGCAGAAGGCCAGCCATCATACATCTGCAACCTGTGCAGATTGTCATCTGCCGGTGGATTTTCCTGGAAAGTATATCGCCAAATCAGAAAACGGCTGGAACCACTCGAAGGCTTTCACGCTTCAGAATTTCCCGGAGCCGATTGTCATCACACAGAAAAACGCAGATATTCTGCACAAGAACTGCCTGCGCTGTCACGCCGGCATCGTTAACGAAATGTCCATCATTTCCACCGAAGGCTCGCCGCGCTGCGTGCGCTGTCACGCATCTGTCGGTCACGGCGAACCGGTGGGACTGGGCGGTCCGATGGTGCCTCAGGAATTCAGGGGGAAGGAAACAAAATGAGCGAAATGACGAAAAAATCGAAAAGGCTGTGGGCCTATCCGGTCATTCTTCTGGTTGCAGCAGTAGCTACGGCAGTAGTGACGGCACTCCTCTTGAACATCGCCGAGCGCAAAGCCGAGGAGCGCACGCCTTTTGTGAGGCTGGTCGAAGTGGGCGAAGACACCACGGACCCGGCGAAATGGGGAGTGAACTGGCCGAAGCAGTACAACACCTATCTCCTGACGGCTCAGCATACTCAGACCCGCTACGGCGGTCATGGCGGAAGCGAGGCGCTGCCGGATGAGAAAATAGAACGCGATCCCTGGCTGAAACGCATGTTTCTGGGTTATGCCTTCGCTATCGACTACCGCGACCGGCGCGGCCACGCCTACATGCTGCAGGATCAGGAACAGACTCAACGCCTGACGAAGCCGCAATCCGGCTCCTGTCTGCATTGTCATGCTTCTCTGATGCCTCTTTATCGAAAACTCGGCAACGGTGACGCAACGGCCGGTTTCGAAAAAACCTACACAATGACATACAAGGAAACCAATCAGATGTTGCACGACATGGGACACGCGCACCCCGTCTCATGTGTCGATTGCCATGATCCAGAAACGATGGCGATCCGCGTAACCCGCCCCGGATTGATTCAGGGCATTGAACGGCTGGCTGCCGGTGAAGGTGAAGTGCCGCATCTACCGTCAGTTGAGCGCTGGCGTGAAGGGTCGCGTGACCGCCCCTACGACATCAACCGTGACGCCTCGCGCACGGAAATGCGTTCGCTGGTCTGCGCCCAGTGCCATGTCGAGTATTACTGCTCCAGCAACTTCAAGCTGACCTTCCCCTGGGGACACGGCATGAAAGTGGAACAGGCGGAAAAATTCTGGAATGAAACGACATTGACGAGCGGAGAACGATTCTTCGATTATAAGCATCAGGAAACGCAGGCTCCCATCCTGAAGGCCCAGCATCCCGAATTCGAATTGTGGAGCCAGGGCATTCATGCCCGTTCAGGTGTGGCCTGCGCCGATTGCCATATGCCGTACATGCGTGACGGAGCCACCAAAGTTTCCGATCACTGGGTACGCAGTCCGCTGCTGAACGTAAACCGCGCCTGTCAGGTCTGTCACAAGTTTTCCGAAGCTGAAATTCTGGACCGTGTGGCAAAAATTCAGGATACAAATCACCAGCTTCTTCAGAATGCCGGAAAGGCCATCGTCGATCTGATAGACACAATTATCGCAACCCGTACAAAAGGTGCAAGCGAAGAGCAACTGGCTCCGGTGCTGGAACTCCAGCGCAAGGCTCAGTGGCGTCTTGACTTCGTTGCGGCTGAAAATTCGATGGGCTTCCACGCTCCGCAGGAAACGGCCAGAATTCTCGGCGAAGCGGTTGATCTGGCGCGCCAGGGGCAGGTTGCGGCACTCAGTCTGCAACAGACAACGCCTGCAGTCCAGTAAGCAATACAGGATACAAAAATGGCCTAAGATGGATATGCTCTGACTGGCCGACCTGCGAAGTGAAAACATCATCTGTTGCGCAAGACATGAAGCTGCACAGTTTCTCTCTTTTATCACTGAGACGGCAGCGACTCTTTATTGCCCGGTCTACCGACGATGAATTTCGGTTTCAGCAGATACACTAGCGCCGGCAGAAGAGTTACACTGCCCAGCATCGCAACGACCATCCAGAAAACCAGCAGCAAACCCATTTCGGCCTGAAACCGCAGAAAACTCAATGTCCAGAAAGCAACTCCGGCAATGACTGTTCCAGCGGTGAAAACCACGGCTTTTCCGGCGGTCGAAACTCCGGTAACGATGGCCTGCTGCAAATCACCACTCTGTGCATATTCTTCCCGGATGCGGTTAACGACGTATAGTCCGTAATCAACCCCCAGTCCGACGCCCAGCGCGACAACCGGAAGAGCGTTGACATCAAGGCCGATCTGCCGTGCTCCCATCAATGCGTATGTCAGATAATTCGAGATAATTACCGGAAGCAGGAAGAAAAGACCGGCCCACAACGAACGGTAGGCAGCAATTGTAACGACCAGAATAATAGAAAACGCCAGAATGCTGATTTTTGCCTGGTTGTATGTGACTACTTCGTTGATGGCTGCAAGCAGGCCGCCGTAGGAGCCGGCAAGTCTGAACTTCGCCTCTTCCATCGGATGTTTTTCGATGAAATCTTTGGCTTCTTTTACAACATTACGCAGAGTTTCGCCTTTGTGATCGTTGAGATAAAGCGTAATATTCGCATTCTGACTGCCGGAAGTTACAAAACGGTCAAGGTCGCCCGGCTCCGAATTCGTGTAGATCATTTCCAGAAAGAACCCCGCCTCCATCGGATCATCCGGGATGAGTTCCCATTTCGGATCGGAGCCGTGAATTATGGATATAATTCCGGGCAGATAATCGGCAATGGAGCTTGAACCGGAAACAACCGGCAGGCTTTCCATTTTTTTCTGAAAAGCCTCCATGGTGCGCAGCACTTCCGGGTTCTTTATGGAATTGCGGTCCTTGCCTTCCACTACAACGGAAAGCAATTCGGTATTTCCGAAGCGCTTAGCAATTGCCTCCGTATCCTGATTGTATTTGGAATCCGGCCACAGCATCGGAGTTCCCGGATGCACGTCGCCAATTTTAAGGTCTCTGGCAAAAAGAAACCCGATTGCAAGAAGCGCCACTGTAACACCCAGCACGTAAATTCTCTGCCTCCCGAATGACCAGCCTCCGACTTTAACCAGCAGATTATACAGAAATCCCTTGTGCCTGTTTCTTATCGTTTTAGGTGCAGGCAGATAAGAGAGCAGTATCGGATTGAAAACCAGATCGGAAATGATAATTGAAAGAACCCAGAAGCCACCCATGATGGCCAGTTTCTGCAGTAAAGGAATGGGCGTGGTGAACACCAGAAAAACTCCGAGCGCGTCCGTCAGAATTGCAAGCATGCCCGGCGCGAACAGTCCCTTGAAGGTGTTCAGTGATGAAAGATAGCGGTCCCTGCTGCCTTCATACTCGTCAAGAAATCGCTCTACGACCTGAACAGAATGCGACAGCGCCCGTTCGCTGATGATAAACGGCACCACTATAACCAGCGGATCAAAGTTATAGCCCATGAGGCCAAGAAATCCAACTCCCCAAATGGCCGACATGACAGCCGTGGACAGCGGCAGCAGTGTGCCGCGCAGGTCACGGAAATAAAGCGCCAGCACGGCAATAATTGAGATCAACGTAAGAAAGAACAGCTTGTAAATCTGAGGGTACTGTTTTAGAATCCAGCCCAGCATGACAGGACGCCCTATTGCATATATCCGGGTGCCGGAATCTTCCTCAAGCGCTATTATGTTTTCAATCTTCCGGTAAGTTTCCTCAGGGTTGAATTTTTCTTCGAAAAATCCGGCCACGATAAGCGCCGCTTTTGAATCAAGCGAAACCAGTGTTCCGAAATAACGTGGCGAAGTATAAACCGATTCGCGCAGTTTGTGCATTTCTTCTTCGGTCTGCGGAACATCAGGCCACATGAGCGGTATAGACAGAAAACCGCTTTCGGGGTGCACACGCAGTTCTTTGACCTTGCGCTGAGAAAGAGACAGCACCTGATAGTTGTTTATGCCAGGCAGAAGTTCGATTTCTTTGGAAATGCGTTTGATTTTTTCGAGGGTTCCGACGTTGAAGATATCGCCGTCTACGGCTTCGACAGCAATCAACACAGTCGCCGCTCCGCCGAAAACGTCTTTGTAATTCTTGAATGTTTCTACG
>JAKQSH010000323.1 GCA_029570245.1 Deltaproteobacteria bacterium
GTTCTGCAGCACGTCACCTTCGTGCATGCCGGTAGCGGCAAACGAACGGAGCATGACACTGCTCCAGACATCCAGATCGTCTTTGGTGTAACCGACTACAATCGGCTTGCCGGTCGTTCCGCTGGAGGCGTGCAGACGGACGACCTCTTTCATCGGCACCGCGAAAAGCCCGTAAGGATAAGTATCGCGCAAATCTGTCTTCTGGGTGAACGGCAGTTTGGCGACGTCAGCCAGTGTCCGGACATCGGAGGGTTTCATGCCGCGCTCATCCATGCGCTGGCGGAAAAGTTCCACATTGTCATAGCACCGCTGAACAGTCGTTTTCAGCCGTTGCAACTGCAAAGCCCGCAACTCGCCGGACTCCATATAATCCGGGATACTTTCAGGATGAATAATCCGTTCCATGTATTTTCTCGCTCCGCTAAACCTTATTCGTCAGTAAAATCATTTTCAGCTCTGCTGCCGTTGGGTGTGTTTGTGAGTGCGGGAGTATCTGAGTGTGTGAGTTGTTCGGAAAGCAAATAGTCACAACCCTCTTCTTCCACCTTCGGCTGAAAGACACACCACTGTTCCGATTGATCAATCATTCGAACCAGTCCGCCATTAATGGACTCATACACCGCATCCAATGAGACAAACTGATCCTTCGTGATGTAACCGCACCGCAGAGCAAATTCAAGCCACGACTGAGTTTCGGCCGCTTCGCTATCGGCATCCGTTAATTTACTGCGGAAATGTGCAGGATAACGGCGTTTGCGCCAGGCTTCAGCAATCTGTTCACAAACAGAGCGCGATGAACGGCGGATTTGGTCGGTCAAAGAATACCGTTCCTCTGAAGGCCATTTTTTTGACAGTTCAAAAATCTGCATAGCGGCATCGAAAGCTGTCCGATACACCCGCAAATCTCTGAAATGTTTCACCAATCCCATTTCGATTTCCTCACAAACTCACGCCCGCACACACTCACACACTTTTTCTTCCCAACTCAAAAGCCGCCTCGTTCGCTTTATGCAGTTTCGCAGGCAAAACCTCACGAATGACTTCCAGCCAGACATCGACCGGGACATCCAGGTGCCGGCTCAGCAGGCCGAGCATGGCGATGTTGAGCGCTTTTTTATTCTCCAGCTTTGCCAGATCAATCGCCGCCGGTTTTAAAATCAAGGTGCCGGGCGCACAGTCCGCCTCATACAGAGGAAACTGGTCTTCCTGAAAAAGCACCAGAAAATCCAGCGAACCCGCCGGAACCATCGGACTGAACACTTTTTTTCCGAAGCGCACATCGCTGCAGATAGAGCCGCCGCGCTGGCTCATGCCGTGCACTTCCGCTTTTTTAACATCAAGGCCCTGCCGGAAGAAAACCTCGGCCAGAATCTGCGTTGACGTCAGCACGCCCATGCCGCCGAGCCCGGCGATTTTAATACTGGTTACTTTATCGCTCATACAAATTATTCCTGAGTTGCAGGTTTAACACCTTTGCGGGCTACCGCCAGAATGCAGGGCCGCCGAACAATCAGAACTGTCAGTTCGTCTTTTTCAAGCGCTTGCGTCAATGCGGCCTCATACCCGTCGCGCTGTGTGACCGGATCAAAAACTCCGACATTCTGAACATTCATGGCGCGGACAATTTTTTCATAGTCGAG
>JAKQSH010000343.1 GCA_029570245.1 Deltaproteobacteria bacterium
CCCATTCCGGTCTGCGAAGCCAGCAAACCCGACCCGGAGCCGCTGGATCAGATTTATCTTAACGCCGAAGAATCCACTTCTCCCTTCGGCGAAGCCCGCAAGCCTTTCAGCTATTACTGGGAGTGGGCTCCCGGCGGCAAACCGGCCCACTCTACCGACGTACATCTTATCAACCACGGCGACAGTTTCGAAAGCGATCCGGCATCTTCATCTGTAATTGGTAAATGGTCGAAAGAAGGCCGTCCGAAGATCAAGTTCCCGGTAGGTGGAACCTATATGATCCGCGTTAAAGTCCGTGACTCCAGTCAGGTTGAATCCGGGCCCAGCGCGGAATGCCCGAAATGCGAAGAGTGGGCATACTGCAACCTGAACGTCAGACCGAAAGAAAAGCTGCATGTGGAACTTCTGTGGCTTAAAGGCGATGACGTTGACCTCGACCTTTTCCTGGTGCGTGATCGCCCGAACGGAACCTTCTCCATCCCCAGCGCCTTCCAGGACAAGCCCAAAGCTGATGCGCCAGTAATGGGACAGTGTGATAACGACGACGATTGCCAGGGGCATTTTACCTGTGGCGGAAGCGGATTCTGCGTCAATCATTGCGACACTTCCGAGCAGTGCAAAGCCATCAATCCTGCCTGGTTCTGCAACGACCAGAACCAGTGTGATGTCGAATCTTCCGGTATCATTGAGTGTGAAACCGACGAAGACTGCGGCGGAGCCTTTTTCTGCAACCCCGCGAAAGTCGGAAGCGCCGGCTACAAGATGATCTGTACCACTCACGACCGCAATGCAGTCAACGACACCTGTTACTTCCTCAACAGTCTCCCCCGCTGGGGCGAGTACACTCCCATTGATTATGCTTGTGATAAGGACTCGGACTGCAACAACAACAATGAGGAGCTTCCGTTTACCTGTTCAGAGTCGGACAACGTTTGCGATTTCTCCTGCACAAGCTCCAGCGAGTGTCTGGCATTCAACAACGGATTCATTTGTGACCTCGATTCCGATGCTCCCGCCTGTGTCGGAAACGACCCCGAAGACGACCCGACACTCGACATCGACGACGTTGACGGCTGGGGCCCGGAGAACATTTCTCTTAAAGAGCCTGCGCCCGGACGCTATCGCGTTGTGGCCCGTCTCTATTCAGACACCAACGAAATGTTGAGTGCAGATAATCCTGCCACAGCTTACGTAATGATTTACATCAACGGACAGCTGGCCAATGGAAAAGAGCTTTCCAGCGAGTTCGTCACAGCCGGAACTTACTGGAAAGCGGCGGATATCGACTGGTCAGACGGCAGCGGCACGGTTACGCCGCTCTGCGCGGGCTGGACTGCCGCAGCCTGTGACGAAACATCCGAATGCAGCACATGGTTCGGAGAAGGATTCACATGCGAAGAACGAAGCTCCGGGACAGGCAAATTCTGCACCTGCCAGGGTTCCGATCCATACGCCGATTTCGCGACAAATCCTTACGCCAATCCATATATCAAGACAGACGGCGGACGCCTCGTCCCCGACGACGCCACCAGTCCGGCTTCGATCTGGTGCGACTCGGCCACCGACATGTACAATGCAACAGACACCTGCGCCACCCTGTACGGTTCGAAGTAAAATGCATGCAGCGACAGCCTGACACGGCCTGAATATCATAAGGCGGCGGAAGACCGGAAATTCCGTCGCCTTTTCTTTTGTCTGCAAAACTACCGGCTTTTCTGGAATGCGACTTGAAACCCTTGCAGACTTCTGCTAGGATTTCGCAACTTTAAGCATGTGTCCCGCCGGACACGGGAGTTTGTTTGTGCAGATAATACTGGACACCAACAGTATCGAAAAACCCATCGAAAGTGCGGTGCTGGCCATCGGCAACTTCGACGGAGTTCATCTGGGCCATCAGGAACTGCTGCGCGCCGCCCGCGAGGAAGCTTCTGCAATCGGCGGCAAAGCCATCGCCCTCACCTTCTGGCCGCATCCCATAACGCTGCACAGCGAGAGAGAATTCGCACCCATTCAGACGCTTGAAGAACGACTCGAAAGCATCGGGCTTTACAACATCGACATTGCGGCGGTAATGCGTTTCGACACCGGGCTGGCATCGACCGGACCGGAGGAATTCGTCACAGGGCAGCTGCTGAAGCGCTTCGATCTTAAAACCGTAATAATCGGCTTCAATCACAATTTCGGGCGCAACCGATCCGGCAATGCAGACACAATGAACAGACTCGGAGAGAAATACGGCTTCAGAGTCATAGCGCTTGAAGCGGTGGATTTCAAAGGCGCGCCGGTTTCTTCCAGCCGCATCAGGCGCGCCCTGTCTGAAGGGCGCATCGAGGAAGTCAACGAACTTATGGGGCGGCGTTACCGGCTGGGAGGAAAAGTGGTGAAAGGCTTCGGTCGCGGTTCGCGACTTCTGGGATT
The DNA here is from genome assembly GCA_029570245.1 of Deltaproteobacteria bacterium. Classification (GTDB taxonomy): domain Bacteria; phylum Myxococcota_A; class SURF-8; order SURF-8; family SURF-8; genus JAKQSH01. The sequence goes on from JAKQSH010000343.1 coordinate 2,419, forward strand.
TCCCACCGCCAATATCGAAGCCGGCATCCGCCAGACACCCTGCGAAGGCATTTACGCTACGTATGTTCATCTTAACGGCGAAAGGTACATGGGCGCATTGAATATCGGCAGGAATCCAACCTTTAAGGCTCAGGCGCTGAGCCTTGAAGTGTTCATTCTGGACTTCGATCGGGATATTTACGGACAGGACATAAAGCTGGAATTCGTGCGGCGCATCAGGGAAGAACGCCGTTTCGCAAACCATGAAGAGCTGCGCCGCCAGATAGAACGCGACGTGCTGGAGGTTCGCAGTGTACTTGAATAAGCGCGTCGGTGTAGTTGTGCCGGCGTTCAACGCCTCTGCTCATATCGCCTCCGTCATATGCGGCATGCCGGAAATTGTGGATGTGATCGCTTTCGTCAACGACGGTTCCACAGATGACACCTGGGAACGCGCATCTGCGGTCAGACGTGAAGGACTGGTGCTTCTGCGCCATGCAAAACGACGCGGCGTAGGCGCAGCCATGGAAAGCGGCTACCGCGAGTGCCTGCGTCGCGACTGCGAACTCATAGCCGTAATGGCCGGAGACGGTCAGATGTGTCCCGACGATCTCGAATCGCTGCTGGCGCCCGTCGCATCAGGCGAAGTCGATTACGCCAAAGGCAACCGTTTTCTGCGCCCCGACTGCATTTCTGAAATGCCGCTGGGGCGTCGTGCAGGCAATGTGGCGCTTTCGCTGCTTTCAAAACCCGTAACCGGCTACTGGCATGTTTTCGACAGCCAGTGCGGATACACGGTTATTTCACGCCATATGCTGGCGGAGATTCTGAAAGACGGCATTTATCACGGCTACGGAGTTCCCAACGATCTTCTGACACGTCTGGGACTTTCCGGCGCGCGCGTTAAAGACATACCGGTTAAAGCCGTTTATCGCGACGGTCACTCGCGCATGAATATGCGACTGGTGCCTTTCACCATATCCGCGCTGCTGCTGCGGCTGT
>JAKQSH010000348.1 GCA_029570245.1 Deltaproteobacteria bacterium
GCGCAGTCCTCGAACATGTGCGCCCGCTTTTTCCTCCGTCGCTGCACTGCGCGCAAAAGGGCGCGGAAAGCGGAAGAATGCGATGCTTTTTTACGGAGTAGCGGTCGTTTGGGTTTTAACGCTGCGTAATATCGCACATGCGCGCGCGAAGCGCGCGCATTATAAACCGCGCTTGCTTAACTTCAAGGTCGGCAAACTGGGGACTACTCAGCTCAAGGCCGGAACAGTCCACTGTTGTGCGGGAATGTGGTTTTCCGGGTTGTTGAAGAAAAAATCTGTAGATTTCCCTTAAAAACACAACGCCTGACACTTCGAGACGGCGCCTTTATCACCCATCCGGAATGCAGTCAGAGTCGAGCCTGATAAATTATGCAGACTGTGAACTGATGCTTCACTGTTACGGCAGACTGTAGGCTTTTTATGGACATGCGGAACATAATGGTAGATACTTGCGGTGATTGTCCGTATGAAACGTTCCGCCATATGCCGGACTGGAACGCCGCATGCGGAGTCAGCATGTAAGAACGGATTGTTCAAGTTTAACATCTATAAGGGGCTCTCAAACGGAATCTGCTCATGCTTGAAAGCATATTGTTCCATATCCTTGTGCTTTGTACGCTATCCGGGGCCGGGCTTGTTCTTCTGCGGCGCAATCCACTGGCCGTGACACTGGGGCTTTTTCTCACAGCAACGGCCTGTACCGGCCTTTACGGACTGATGTCCGCCGGATTTCTGGCCGTAATGCAATTCATCGTCTTCGTTTCGCTGGTGACGGTGCTGCTGGTCTTCGTATTCATGTTGCTGAATGTCCACCGCGAAGAATTCGGACAGCGCCGCAACGCGGTGAGCAAAGTGCTGTCAATAGCCCTGGTGAGCCTTATCAGCGTCAATCTGGTAATGGCGGTGGTAGTAAAACACGATACCGTGGAACTCCCGGATTCTTTCGGTGCATTGAAGGAAGTGGGTACGCTGCTGTTCACTCATTATCTGCTGCCCTTCTGCATGGTGGGTTTCATTGTACTGACTGCGGTCATATCGGCTGCGGTAGTCGCCGGAAGAAAGGCCTGAGTCATGGAACAGCTGCTGCATCCCGGCGCATATCAGTTTCTGGCTCTGGCGATAATTCTGTTTTTCAGCGGCGTACTTACGGCTCTGATCCGCAAGAACGCCCTTATCGTGGTGATAGGAATCGAACTGATGTTCTGCGGAGCATCCGCCGCCTGTGCGGCCATATCAGCCGCAACCGGCAACATAATCGGTCATGTGCTGGCGCTTTTCGTGCTTATTGCGGCGGCGGCCTATGGCGCTTTCGGTTTGGCGGTGATTGTCGCAGTAAGACGCAACAGGCCGACTATTTACGTCGAAGACCTGAATGAGTTGAAACATTAGAAACGGCGCGGCAGGATGGACTTTTTCAGAGAATATTCAAAAGTCGGACGCGGGCCGAGGCGCGAAAGCAGATACGCGCCGATACTGGCTTCTTCCGGGGCTTTTGCTCTGGCTATGATCTGGCTGGCGCTGCGCGTCAAATTCGAGAAAGACGCCCCGTATTCTCACTGGCCGGCATTGATTCCGCTGGCGCCGCTGGCGGCCTCGACGCTGATATTCTTTTTCGGGCGTTTCATGCCGCGTGCAGCTTCCATAATAATAGCCGTCTCGGCTATGACTTTCTCTCTCATCCTCAATCTGGCGCTGTGGTTCATCGCTTCCCGTCTGGATGGCGGAACGGTGTTGCAGGAGGTTTACACCTGGGCGGCAGTTGGTGAAATGAAGATCGACTTCGCCTTCAGCCTCGACGCACTTTCGGCTGTTTTCGCCGCCTGCGGCATAGCCGCCGGTCTGCTCTGCGGCGTTTTCGCAGCCGGAGTCAGCCCCGACAAGCGTACTCACAACCGCGCGCTGGTTTTCATCTGTCTTTTTGAAGCCGCGCTTCTTACGGCTCTGGAAGCCTCGAATCTGCCGGTTTTTTTCGCCGGATTCAGTGCTCTTACGCTTTGTTCCTATCTCATGGTCGGTCTTCTGCGACGCGACGACGAAAGCCGTCTGGCTTCACGCTGGCAGATCAGCCTGAGTCTGACCGGCGACATGCTTTTCATGTCTGGCATGCTGGTGCTGCTGGCGCAGTTCGGCAGCATCGAAATGAGCGAAATGAGCCTGTGGGTTTCCATGATGGATTCCACCTGGCTGCTTCCGGCGCTTATGCTGGTGCTGGTCGGTCTGGCCGTCAAAAGCGGTCTGTGGCCGTTTTCGAGCGCCGTTGCGTTAACGGCGCGTCTTGATGCACTGCCCAACACACTCTTGCTTTCCGCAGGTCCGGCGTTTCTTTCCATTTACGTCATGCTGCGTTTCGGAACGCTGTTTCTGCATGTTCCAGCCGCAATGACGCTGGCTGCGATTCTGGGCACGGTGTCGGCCCTGGTCTGCATACTGCTGGCGCTTTCGCAACGCGACATGGGGCGTTCGCTTGCATATGCGGCCATGTCGCAATATGGCTTCGCCTTCGCTGCTGCAGGTTTCGGAGCGTTCGTCGCAGCCGGACTGCATGCTCTGGCGCTTTCGCTGTGCATTCTGAGTCTTATGCTGGGCTTCGGACTTCTGGTTCACATAAGCGGAGGCGAACGCAACATTTACAGGCTGTCGCAGATCGGACTGCGCTTCGCCCCGGTGCGCTACGCCATGCTGCTTTCATTCATGGCGCTGGCCGGTTTTCCTTTTGCCGCCTACTTTTCACGCGGACAGATCATCGCCGCCGCACTGTCGGTAGAAATCGGTCCGGCATCCTGGCTGGCGGTGCCGATGGGAATTACTCTGGCGCTGATATCCTGCCTGACGGCTTTTCTGGCGTTCAGGCTGTATTTCACGGTTTTTGCTTCTCCGGCACTGCAGGCACGCAGGCCGATGCCCTTTGCCGCCGGCCTGCCGCTTCTGGCGGCTACGGTTCTCTGTGCGTCGGCAGCTGTTCTGCAGATGCCTGACGACAAAGGTTCGCTGGCGGCTGTGCTGCTGTTTCCTGCCCTTGAAGACCCTCCGCAACTGATGCGCCTGGGCGGATTCAACACATTCGGTCTTCTGCTTTCCGTAGCCGCTACGCTGCTGGGATTTCTGGCCGCGCGCAAAACATATTCCAGCCGCACTCCTCTGAGCGAGCCGTTGCGGGAATCGGAAGGAATTGCGAAAATCTTCGAGAAAGAACTTTATCTGGACCGCGCGCTGTACCGCATTTTCTCGAAGCCGCTGGTCGATTTCGGACGCATTCTGGGCAATTTTGCCGACAGCTGGATTGTTGAGAGCGCGATGGTGCGTTCGGTCGCCTGGCTGGCGCGCAGTGTCGGTCTGGGATTGAGCTTTCTGCAGTCGGGCAACGTTCAGACATATCTGCTGCTGGCTGTGGCGGGATTCTTCGTGTTGTGCCTGTGGCTGTGGCAGGCCGGAATAATTACGGGTTGACCCATGGAAATCGAAGGACTGCATCTGCTGACGCTTATCGTCTTTCTGCCGCTGGCCGGAGCGCTGGTGCTGGGTATGCTGCCGCATTCCGAAAGTGCACTGCTGCGCGGATTCGGACTGGCCATAAGCGGCTCCGCCTTTCTGCTGGCGCTCCTGCTGTGGTCAGGCTTCGACCCGCAGAATCCGGCCATGCAGTTCACCGAGGAGGCACGCTGGATTCCGGCCTGCGGCATTTCGTTCAGACTGGGAATAGACGGCGTTTCCATGCCCTTTGTGCTGCTGGCGACATTTCTGGTGCCAATGGCGCTGCTCTCAAGCATCGACACGCTTTCGCGCGGCGTCAAAGGTTTCGTCTTCTGCACTCTGTTGCTTGAAAGCGCCATGCTGGGCATTCTGACGGCGCAGGACATTTTCCTTTTCTACATTTTCTGGGAACTGGCTCTGATTCCGCTGTTCTTCTTCGTGACGGCCTGGGGACGCTCCAACCGCAGCTATTCGGCAGTCAAGCTTTTCGTTTATCTGTCATCGACTTCCGTAATGATGCTGCTGGCGTTTATTTTCCTTCAGGCGGGAAACGGCGACGGAGGAAATTCATCTGCGACGCTGCGGAATCTGGCGCTTGATCCGCAGATGCAGAAATGGATTTTCGGCGGCATGCTGATTGCCTTTGCTGCGCATGCGGCGGTGTTCCCGCTGCATACCTGGCTTACCGACGCGCAGACCGAAATGGAGCCTGCCGCATCGGCGCTGCTTTCCGGGCTTTTCATAAAACTGGGCGCATACGGTCTGTTGCGCTTCGCCCTTCCGGCTTTTCCGACACTTTTTGCTGACTTCGCTCCTTTTCTGGCGCTGGCGGCTGTGGCCGGTCTTATTTACTGTTCGCTGGCTGCACTGGGACAGAAAAGTCTGCGACGCATGGCGGCCTTTATTCTGGCCGGACAGATGGGGCTGGCGGTGCTGGGTATTTCGGTGATGAACGTCGAAGCCTTGAGCGGCGCGATATTTCTTATGATTTCAAGCGGAGTGTCTGGTGCTGCGCTGTTTATGATTATTGCCCTCATCGAAAAAGCCAACGGCCACGACAATGTGGATCGCCTGGGAAATTCCATCCGCGCATTGCCGTTCCTTGGAATGCTGCTGGTTCCGGCGGCACTGGGACTGGGCGGATTTCCTGGGCTTTCCGGCTTTGCCGGAAACATCTATCTGCTGTACGGAGCTTTCGCACCCAACACGCTTCCGGGCTCATCGGCTCTGGCCTTTGCAGCCTGCTTCGGATTGCTGCTGCTTCTTGCGGCGCTGATGTTGATGATGCAGAAAATGATGGCCGGCAACGACCGGCTCCCTCCGGCTGAAACGGCGCGGGTTGGCTTGCGCGAACATCTGGTGATAGTTCCGATGATAGTGCTTATAATTCTTATGGGAGTGATGCCGTCGTATTTCATAAAAGGCATTTCAGGCGCTTCAGTAAAAATTGTCGAACAATACCGCTCGGCTGCGGTAAGCGCCCCGGATGGAATGCAGGGGACCGACAGCCTGGCCGTCAACTGCGACAACGATGCGACAGAGGAATAAATGGGGCATCCCGGTGCATTGATACAACTGCTGCCGCTGGTAATCAGCGGATTTTTTGCGGCGCTGCTGCTGGTTTTCGGCGCTTCCATGCGTCCGGGCGCGCCGCGCGCCTGGCTTGGATATCTTACTCTGGCTGGAGCCGGGGGGGCCGCCGTACTGGCCATGTGGGAATTCGACTGGGTCTCGTCGCAACGCTTTTTCGACGGCATGATAGTCGTTGATCGCTTCGCAGTTTTCGGCATGGCGTTGATTGCCGCCGCTGCAGCGCTGACTTCGTTGCTGACTGTTTCGTATCTTGACGAAAACGGTCCCAAGCGCGGCGAATTCCACCCTCTCATGCTGCTTTCGCTGATGGGTTCGATGGCCCTGGTGATGTCGCAGGACCTTGTATGTCTTTACATGGCGCTCGAACTCGCCACGCTGCCGCTTTTTGCGCTGACGGCTTTTCACCGCCGCCGCAGTCGCAGCATAGAAGCCGGATTCAAGTTTTATCTGGCGTCGGCGCTTTCTTCAGGTTTCATTGCCATGGGTGCGGCATTCCTCTTCGGCGCATGCGGCGCAACCTCATACGAGGCACTGTCTGAATGTCTTTCCAAGGGTACGACAATAAACACTGCCTTCGCCGGACTTGGCTTCGCCTTCCTGTTTTCGGGACTGGCAACGCGCATCGGCGTTTTCCCGTTTCACGCCTGGCTGCCGGATGCTTACGAAGGTGCTCCAGCCCCCGGAGCGGCGTTCATCGACGGCGTATTCAAAGGCGCTCTTGTTCTGGCTCTGCTGCGGCTCCTTACGGCTCCATACGGGCTGTCCGCCGCTGATCTTCCGCACTGGAACCTGATATTGCAGATTCTGGCTGCCGCAGGCATTCTGTCGGGCGCGCTTGTGGCTATCGTCCAGAGCGGACTCAAACGCCGACTGGCTTACTCTTCAATCGCTCATACCGGATTCATGCTGGCGGTACTGGCGGCGGCGGGAACGGGAGCTGGTGCAGTCGAAGGCGTTGCGGCGCTCCTTTTCTATCTGGTTTTTCATGTCGCAGCCACCCTGGGACTGTATGCTGTGGTTCTTATGATAAGCCGCTCAAGCGGCGAAAACCCCGACATAAAGCGCGATCTGGCCGGGTTAGGCTACCGTGCACCGCTGACTGCCGCAGCCTTTACGGCGCTGCTGCTGTCTTACGCCGGTGCTCCGCCCACCATGGGATTCTTAGCGCGCTTCTTCATATTGAAGGCGCTTCTGGCAACTTCACAGATATGGCTGGTGGTCGTTCTTGGGGCGGGAATGATGATAATGCTATACTATGTGCTGCGCATAATAGTGGTCATGTACACTCCGCAGGAGTCGGAAGAAGGCTCCGCACTTCAACCTCCGACCTTCCCGGTTCCGCTGATTCTGGCGTTGTCTGCGGCTGCGGCACTGAATCTGTTCTTCGGCATTTTCCCGTCGGGACTGCTGGATTTTGCCATGCAGGCGGCTTCGTCGCTGTTCTGATTTATTCTTCCACTATTGCGGTTTCAGTCTCTACAGGAACATATCCCGGCGGATATTCGGCTTTTTTTCCTGTCTTTTTCTCGTACCAGTAAGCTATCAAATCACGGGCGACCGGCGCAGCCCACGAGCCATGCTCGCCGTGTTCCACCTGCACCACCACTGCGATTTCGGGCTTGTCCGAAGGCGCATAGCTGGCGAACCAGGCGTGATCTTTGAGCAGATAAGTATCCTGATTTTCCTCGAATTTCGACAGTCCGATAACCTGAGAAGTTCCGGTTTTTCCAGAAAACTGCGGCTCAATCAGGCGCGAAGCGAAGGCGGTTCCTCCGGCTTCGTTCACAACGCGCCTCAAACCTTCTTTCACCAGCTCCAGAGTCTCAGGCTTGAGGTCGATATTGTGTTCAACAATCGGCTGGAACTGCATCAGCGTCCTGCCGTCGGGAGCTTCGAGACGTTGAACAACTTGAGTTTTATACAGTTTTCCGCCGTTGGCCAGTGTGGCGTACATGCGCGCAACCTGCAATGGCGAAGTCTTCAGATCGCCCTGCCCTATGACGTGCGAAAGCGTATCTCCGGTAAACCATTTGCGTCCGTGCATTTTCTGGTGCCATTCCTGCGAAGGCAGAATTCCGGCGCTTTCCTGCTGCACGCCCAGTCCGGGTTTCTCACCCAGACCGAAAAGCGAGGCCATGTCGTAAAGCTTGTCGTGCCCCAGCCTCTCGCCGACTTCATAGAAATAAACGTCGCATGAATGCTGCAAGGCGTCCACAACGTTCTGTGAACCGTGACCGCTGCGCTTCCAGCAACGGAAAGTGTGGCTGCCCAGCTTGCGCGAACCGCCGCAGAAAACGTTGTCCCACTCGGTTACGACGCCGCTTTCAAGTCCGGCCACCGCCCCCACCAGTTTGTATGTGGAACCCGGAAAGTAGGTGGCCTGAGTCACCTTGTCGATCAACGGTTCAAGGATGGAGTCACTGTAAACCTGCCAGTCGGACTGTGAAATGCCGCCAACAAATTTGTTGGGGTCGTAACCGGGCTTCGAATACCAGACCAGAATAAAACCGGTGTTCACGTCCAGAACCACCACAGACCCGGCCCGGTGCACGCGAAAAAGCTCTTCGGCTTTCTTCTGAAGATCAAGATCGAGCGACAACACCAGATTGTCACCCTGCACCGAATCGCGGCGCGTTTCTCCTTTTATGAGAACTTCGGACTGAATCGGGCCTTTACGCCTGCCATAAGCGTCCACAACCACTTTCTCGAAGCCGTCCTGGCCGCGCAGATATTTTTCCCATTGTTTCTCAAGGCTGCTCTTGCCCAGTACGCTGTTCGGGTGATAGTCCGGATTTTCGGTAATTTCACGGTCGTTGATGCGTCCGACGTAGCCGATGGAATGCCCGAAAAGTTCGCCGAATGGATAATTGCGGCGCGGCTCCGGCCTGACGTTCACTCCCGCCAGATCGAACTTGCGGCCTTCCATCATGGCCAGCTGATCGCGCGTTATATCGGTTTTGACCTGAATTTCGCGGAAGCGCAGTATGCCGCGCGCCTTGTCAAGCGACACACGCAGACGCAACGATTCTTCTGGCGAAAGCGAGAGGTAGTTTTCGAGTATCACCAGCGTTTTTTCGGGTTCGCGCATGAAGGCCGGAGTAAGGTAAACGCTGTAAGCCGGGCGGTTGTCGGCCAGGGCTTTCCCGTTGCGGTCAAAAACATTACCGCGCAGGGCCGGTATGCGCAGTTCCTGAACGAAATTGTGCTCGGAAAGTTCGCGGTAATAGTCGCCTTTGGAAAGCTGCAGATACCCCAGACGGAGCACCAGCACCGTAAAAGCCAGAAACATGGCTATTATAAGCCAGGGAAAGCGTCTCTGGTAATCTCGAACGATATTGAGGGGCGCCACAAGACGCATGCTGATGTCCTGCGCTGCGCGCCGGGGCGCTGATTGTTATTTGGCTCCGCTTCCGGCGGCTGCGGCTGCGGCCTTTTCTTTTTCGGCTTTTTCCAGGTCTTTCTTCAATGCCTTGAGCTTGCTCTTGGTTTTGACTTCTTCGATCCAGAAGAATTTGACCCATTCGGCATCGGGGCGATTGAAGCGCTTGTTGGCCTTAAGGAAGTCGGCCGAAACCTTGGCGCGGTTTTTAAGCTCGAAACCGACCTTTTCCAGCGAGGAAATAGCTTCGTAGGCCTGCAGCGCTTCTGCGAAGCGGTCGGTATCCCACATGGCCTTGGCGTAACGGTCGAACCAGCGGGCGTTTTTGTAATCTTTCTCGCAGAGCCATTTCATCATTTCCATCACCCGTTCGTGATCGGCGATGGGAATTTCATCCTGCAGTATTTCTTTTTTGACTCCGCCCTTGCCGTCCTTGCTTTTCAGTTCGACTTCTTCTTCGCGGATAAGAATGCGGGCTTCCTTGAATTTGCAGCCTGTGAATTCGCAATATTTGATGACGGCTTCAGGGTAAGCGTCCCACTCGGCCAGATAGGCGATGAAGTTGTAGTAGGCGCGGTCGATATAGGTCTTGGGATTGACATCACGGCACTTGAACTGCTTGAATTCCTCCATGATCTTTTCCCAGGCACTGACCACCTTGGCGTTTTTAAGCATTTCAACGTAGTTCTCGGCTTTGTCCAGACATGCCTGAGCATCGGCCTCGTCGATTTTGACTTTGCATTCGTCAATCATTTTCTGGGCTTCAGCGACCTTCTTGCCTTCTTTTACGGCGCGTTCAAGGTGCTGAACGGCTTCGGGACAGTAACCCTTGTCGAAGTTCTGTTTGCCCAGTTCGAATTCGTCCGATCCACAGGCCGAAAGGAACACGAACGCCAGCACTGCCACCATCCAACTATACGAATTGAAACGCATTTTCGCCCTCCGTGAAAGGTGCGTGTTATAGAAATCAGCTACCAGTTCGCAGTCAAGTTAGCACAGCTGTTTACGTAATGTCAATCAGCAATGCTATGATTTTCCCTGTCTGGCGTCTGATCCGGTGTGTTTTTTAAAGAGAATACAACCAATCAAACCCCGCCGCTTTGTAGACTTTTTGACGGGCCTGTGTTAAAATGCTGCAAATTCGGCTGCCGGTACCAACCGGAATCCGGCAGGCGCAAAGGGAAGACAGTATTTAACTCAAGCAAGAGGGAGAGC